>NZ_JBJUSG010000098.1:0-14220 GCF_046044395.1 Candidatus Magnetominusculus dajiuhuensis
CTTTCAAAAACCCTTTTATCAATAGGTGCAAATTTCTATATCGGAGCTTGGGATTGCCTCCCAAATTCCGATATAGGAATTTTAGTTGGGTGATATGGTTGCATGTATATGGATGTGTATGGTATTATGGTGAAAGGGCATGAGGACTTAAATATATGATTAGTTTTGAATCACTGGTACCTATTGAGGTTGATTTTGAATTGAGATATCCAACCGGATACCTCTACTGGGATAGTTACGGGAAAATCCTCAATATTATTTCTGGCAAATACAATGGGATGAGGGTTGACGCTGTGGGTATTAGTGAGTCTATCGTTAGTATTCCAGAGATGAATGTAACATTAAAATATTCCCCTCAGATTATTGCTATTACCATTACCGAATCGAAAGATATTAAGTCATTTTCTGAATTTGCAGATTTTACTGTAAAAACCATATGTAATTTCCTGGAAATTGGCAGCTTTTCTCGTATTGGCAATCGCTTTCGGTTTATGAAATTCGTCAATACCCATGATGAAGCATCGGAAATATTGCACAAATGTAATCTATTAAATATACCTAAACCTCTTGCAGATCAACATGGAAATAATATAATTCAGGAAATCAAGTGTTCTCTTTATGATGGAAATAATTATGGCTATAATTTTAACTTTGCTTATTTAATTCGCGATAAGAATATACCTCAAGCTGATAATGTTGTTCCAAATAATATTAGTAGTAGAGATGGCGTTTTATTTGATATTGACATATTCACAACCAAACCGGTTGCGTTATCAACGCTTGATTGCGCTGAATTGATAAAACAGAAGATGAAGGACTATGAATATTTGATTAAATCATTTTATAATAATCAGGTGATTTTATGAATACTATAAATCAAAATGAAACAAACGACAAATATTTACGAGAAGGTTTGAATGAGGCCTTCTCCGACTTACGACTTAACGTAGTCAATGCAACAAGTACAATGTCAGAAATTACAGGTAAACATGATATAATCGAAAAACATTCGACGCCAATGTTACGCATTGTAGATAGATTGCAGTCTACAATAATGCCTACTGAAGATACAATGTCTGCTGACGATCTTTATAAACCTTTATCTCCCTATGAAAATTCCTCCCCCAATAAAGCAATTAATCTTTTACATAAATATAGTAAATATTTAAATAGCGCTGTTGACAACTATGACGATGAGATTAGCCGTGAAAACGATATGATATTGTTTTCAAGAATGTTTTATGAGTTTGATTATATACAATATGATAATGAGAATTTTATGGAGATCGTTAATGCTATAAAGAATGGTATTTATTACAAAAATAATACATTTACAGTAGAAGATATTAATGCGTTAAAAAATACAGTTACTGATTTAATAAAAAACGTGAATATAACTGACGATTTATATCATAAGATATTGGATAGACTGGAAGCACGTTATAATATCTCAGGACCATTATCTGAGGTTAGTCTTTTATTTGATGGTAAATAGTATTTATTTAGAAACTACCGCGCTGATAGATCTGGTACTAAAGGGGTGGCACGAAGAATTATTACAAATAGTAAAAACATCTGATGAACTAACGACCTCACAGTATTCGAAAATGGAAATTCAGAAAGGATTTCTGAAGAATTTGATACTTCTGTTTAACAAAGCAAATCAATGTAACAGTATAGAGCGTGTTTATGAGTTTATATCTAATCTGAGCAGATCCCCTAATAGATACTATTTGGGGGCCTGTGTTGATGCAATGTATTTATTTGAAAGAAATTATTCAAACAAAAGACCTAAAGAATTATCTGAACAGTACGGTAACTCAAAAGAAGGTGAGATACGAATTGATTCCCTTAAAAGGACTTTGAGAACTATTATTAGACGTTGTTTCCATAGAATAGATAAAGCAGTTAAAGAGACATATAATCCTATGTCATGTTTTACCGATTTAGAAGAACCTAAAGAAGACAATGGAATGTTCCTTACAAAACCCTCTAAATGTTCGGATTCTAATTCCATATGTAGTATAAAGAATTATTTTATTGATAATAAAACAAGCTTTGAACAAATACTAATAAAACTTGAAAGCCTTGAGGAAAAAGACGATGAGACTAAAAGGAGAATTAAAAGCCTTAAGGAAATATTAAAGATGATTAGACTCAACAGACCTTTCAGCAATCATGACGATAACTATCAGTTATGTTGGGATTGTAGTGACGCGGTTCACGCGGTAATAGCTCCGCATACGATAATTACCAGTAACATGCGCCATTTTAAACCAATCTGTGATGCCATAGGAAAATCTGTTCAGGGCTATTCAGTCAATAAGATATAGTGTCTATCGCCAGGCAAAGGAGGGACAGGCTTCTTTTCTATGGTTCAAGTATTTTTACTAATCTGTACATTAAGTAAGTGGATGTAATATTAATAAATCTGAAGAACTCTTTTTTCTTGTGATATTGCGGTGATATGCCTTGACAAGCAGAATGGCTTAGTTATAGCCTTATAAAGGGGCTGGGAATCGCAGACTGAATCTGCCGATACTTTGTTATTATAGGACAAACGAGGGATATGGCGTATGTTGTTCTGAAAAAAGACCGTTTCGACGACTTCGTCAGTGCGTTGTCTGCACAGAGGAAGGTCATGGCGCCCGTCTCAAAGGGGTACAACCAGTTTGAGTTTGACGAGGTTCACTCCGGCAGAGAGGTTACCCTGAGTTATATTCCCACAATCTTACCGCCCAAAAAATACTTCATGCCCCAGCGCGAGACCCTCATACAGTTCAACTCTGACTCCGCGGAGGCGGTTGTTGATTTCTATGACATGGTCATATTGGGTGTGCACACGTGCGACCTTGCCGGTATACAGTGCCTCAATATGGTATTCTCTGAGCGCCCCAAGGACTACAATTACCTCGTCAGAAAGAACAATATCACCATTATCGGCCTTGAGTGTAATGATTACTGCGACAAATATGCAAGCTGCACGCTGATGAGTGCTGAGCTGCCTAATGGCGGGTATGATTTGTTCATCACCGAATTTGACGAATATATGTTGTTTCATGTATCCACACAAACCGGAGAGAATATTATTAATAGTGCCGGTATCTTTGAACCCGCAAACGCCTCCCACATGTCGCGGCTTGCAGAGTACCGCAGACAAAAGAGGTCTATATTCAACAAAGAACTGCCTGTTGATTCTAAAGATATTGCGGCATTGTTTGACAAAAGTTTCAACAGCAGGGTGTGGGATGAGCTTAATGAGCGGTGTCTTGCGTGTGGAAATTGTACCAACGTATGTCCGACATGCTATTGTTTTGACGTTATAGATGAGCCTGCACTTGATTTAACTACCGGACGGCGGTATCGCAGGTGGGATTCCTGCCAGCTTGAGCCGTTTGCGCGGGTTGCCGGCGGCGCTAATTTCAGAGAAAGCCGCGGACATAGACAAAGACACAGATATTATCGTAAATTCAGCTATCCTGTCAGAAAATTCTTCAGATATTTTTGCACCGGATGTGGCCGCTGCAGCCGCACCTGTATGGCAAACATTGTGCTGAAAGATGTGCTCAGAGACTTATTAAGGGAACACCAATGAACAGGCAGATACTCAACAGTTCCCACTTCAGTGTGGAAAGAGGGATTATCGTGAGGACGAGAGAACTTTCTCCTCATGATAAATTATTTGAAATAGCCCTGCCAGAGGGGAAAAGACTTCATCACGATCCGGGACAGTTCGTTGAGGTTTCAGTCTTTGGAGCCGGTGAAGCACCGATTTCAGTGTGTTCATCGCCTACACAGGGCGACACCTTTGATCTATGTATAAGAGATGTAGGCCGGGTAACACATACGATACACACCCTAAAAGAAGGCGACACATTAGGGGTTCGCGGGCCGTTTGGGCGTGGGTTTCCTGTAAGACTTTTTGAGGGCAATGACCTTGTACTAATAGCCGGAGGGCTTGGAATTGTCCCTCTTCGCTCCCTTGTCCAGTATGTCATAAGCAACCGCAGGGATTTTGGTAAGGTTTCCATATTGCTTGGCTGCAAGACGCCGGAAGATATGCTCTTTGGAGACGAAATCGAGCAGTGGAATAAGAGAATTGACGTACATTTTGTGTGCACAGTGGATAAGGCCGACCCCGAGTGGTGCGGCCATGTTGGGGTCATAACATCACTTATCCCCGGTGAAATGCTCGTTGCCGAAAGGACCTTCGCAGTTATCGTAGGCCCGCCTGTGATGTATAAATACGTTATCGGTGAACTTTTGAAAAAACACATCCCTGACAGACAAATAATCGTATCCCTTGAAAGGCACATGAAGTGCGGGATGGGCAGGTGTGGCCACTGCCAGATTGAAAATCTCTACTGCTGCTGCGACGGGCCGGTGTTTCATTACGACGAAATAAAACACATTGAGGAGGCGATTTAAATGGCAAGGCCAAAGGCGGCGTTTTTTGATTTTTCGTGCTGTGAGGGCTGCCAATTGCAGATAGCCAACTTTGGAGAGTCTCTGCTTGACATATTGAACGTAATAGAGGTGGTCGAATTTCGTGAAATAATGTCGGAAAAATATGACGGCGCCCTTGACGTGGCAATCATAGAAGGCAGCATAAACACGCCGCACGCGGTCGAGAGGATAACGGCCATCAGGGCGAGGTCTAAGACGCTCGTTGCCATCGGGGCATGTGCAACGACAGGCGGCGTAAATGGTATTAAAAACGCATTCCCATCAGATGAAATTGCCGGATATGTCTATGGTGGCAATTTCAGAGACTATGAGACGATTCAGACGATGGCCGTGCATCAGGTTGTCAGGGTGGATTATTTCGTCCATGGCTGCCCAATCTACCCGCCTGAGTTTGTGGCTGTGCTGAAGGCGCTGCTTATGGCAATACCGTACGATGTGCCCGATTATCCGGTGTGTGTGGAGTGTAAGCTCAATGGAAACGTCTGCATGTACGACAGGGGTGTGTCGTGTCTTGGCCCGGTTACAAGGGCGGGATGCAATTCGTGGTGCATAAATAACGATAACATTTGCTACGGCTGCCGCGGCATGGTAAGTAATCCAAATGAAAAAGGGGTAATTGACGTTATCAAGCGATATGGTCTGTCAACACAGATAATTGTAAATAAACTGGAGATGTACAACAAGTGCAGGGAGCTGAACCCTCATGGGTGAAAATATTAAGATAAACATCCAACACCTAACCCGTGTCGAGGGACACGGCAACATCGTAGTTGACCTCAAAGACGGCGCTATCATAAAGTGTAATCTTGAGATAGTTGAGGCACCGAGGTTTTTTGAGGGAATGCTCAGGGGGCGGTCAATATTTGAGGCCCAGCACCTGACAAGCCGCATCTGCGGAATTTGCGCCTGCGGCCATACGCTTGCCTCAATACAGGCGGCAGAAGACGCACTGGGGATAACACCATCTGACCAGACAATAAAACTCCGAAAACTCCTTCTGCACATAGAACTGCTTGACAGCCACATCCTGCACATTTATCTGCTTGCCCTGCCTGACCTTTTGGGCGTGCGTAGTTTTATGCCCCTCATAGCAACCCACAACGATGTGGTCAGAAGGGCACTGCGCCTTAAGAAGGCCTGTAATGACGTATGTAATATTCTCGTAGGTCGGCACGTTCATCCCATCAGGGCGACAATCGGCGGATTTACAAAACTCCCCACAGAAAATGACCTTGATGTGATGCTTACTCAATTGTCATACCTGCACGAGGATTTGGACGAGACCGTTGAGTTGATTTCGAAGCTGGAATTCCCTCAATTTCAACGCGACTCACAGTATGTAGCCCTCGTGTCAGACGATGGCGAGTACCCCCTGCTACATGGCGACATAGGCTCTACACGCGGCGTGAGGATTAATAAAAGTGAATACAAACAGATAACTAATGAATACATGGTGCCTCATTCAAGCGCCAAGTTTGCGAATCTTAACGGTGAGCCATACGCGGTAGGCGCCCTTGCAAGGCTGAACCTGAACTGCCGGAAACTCCATTCAAAGGCGGTGGAGGCGGCAAAGAAGCTGAACCTGTCCAATGGCGGCAACAACCCATTTTTAAATACAGCGGCGCAGACGGTGGAATGTGTCCATTGTCTGAACGACGCCATTGGGATTTTAGAAGCTCTGAAAACCTCCGGCATAGACTACAAGGAGGAAATATTGCTGGGGGCGAATGAGACATCCGCCATAGCCGTCAAGGCGGGCAGAGGGGTTGGGGCGGTTGAGGTGCCGCGCGGTGTGCTCTTCCACGCCTATGATATAGACGAAACCGGCAGGATATTAAATGCCGACATCATAGTGCCAACCAGCCAGAACATTGCAAACATAGAGGGGGACATGAGGGCGCTTATCCCCGGCATAAAGCATAAGAGCGAGGAGGAAATAACCCTTGCCCTTGAGATGTTAGTCAGGGCATATGACCCGTGCATATCGTGTTCCGCCCATTTTCTTGACGTCAGGTTTGTTGACTGACGAGGTAAGAGACGCCCTCAGGCCGTCCCAAATCGGCAAGACCGTTGTGTTGGGCGTTGGCAACACAATGCGCTCAGACGACGGCGTCGGCCCTTATGTTGTTAGACGGCTGGCTTCGATAGCTCGTGTGTCGCTGCCAGGCACTGTGTTTATTGACGCGGGCAGCCGTCCTGAGGACTTCGTGGAGGACATAATCGCCATCAGGCCGTCTAAAATGATCATCATAGACGGGGCTGACTTTGGCGGCTATGTCGGTGAGACGCGCTTAATAGCGGAACAAGACATCCCATCCTCTACACTGACGACTCACTCGTTTCCCCTCTGTATTACAACGCGGCTGATTGCAACAGAGACCGGCTGCAAGGTCTTCTTTATAGGCATTCAGGTAAAATCAACGGCCTTTGGCGAGGGTATCTCAAAAGAGGTTTGCAACGGGGCGGACAGTATTATTGATTTCATAACTAAGGAAGCCTTGCGGGGAGCCGATTATGACTGACCCTTCCCTATCCCATATTTCTTCACCTTATAACCTATCTGTCTGGGTGTAATGCCCAGTAATTTTGCCGCCTTGGCGTAAATCCAATCGGTTGTTTTCAGGGCGTCAATGATGCCTTCTTTTTCGGCCTGATTGAGCGGCGTAATCTTATGGCCTTGTATATGGCTGGCCGCGTTTCTTATATTTAACGGCAAATCCCGCGGTTGTACCATTTTCCCCGGCGACATGATGACGAGGCGTTCTATCGTGTTTTCGAGTTCCCTGATGTTGCCCGGCCACCAGTACTCTGCCATAGAGTTCATTACCTCCGGCGATATTTCCACACTTGTTGAATTTTCCTTGTTGAATTTAGCCAGAAAAAAGGCAATCAACTCGTCCATGTCTTCCTTCCTTTGCCTTAACGGGGGAAGGAACATCGGCACTACGTTGAGCCTGTAGTAGAGGTCTTCTCTAAACCCACCCTCTCCAACCAATCGGACGAGGTCTTTGGCCGTAGCGGCAATTACCCTTACATCAACCTTTATAGTTCTTTCTGAACCTACCCTTTCAAACTCCCTTTCCTGTATAACGCGGAGAATTTTGGGCTGAAGCCCCAGTGACAAGTCCCCGATCTCATCAAGAAAGATAGTGCCCTTGTGGGCAAGTTCAAACCTGCCCCTTCTCACTCCCGAAGCGCCGGTGAAAGCGCCCTTTTCATGGCCAAATAACTCTGTCTCCAAAAGGCCTTCCGGTATTGACGCGCAGTTTAGTTTTATAAAAGGCTGCTTTGCCCGTGGACTCATATAGTGGACGGCCTTTGCTATAAGCTCCTTGCCCGTACCGCTTTCCCCTGTTATCATCACGGTTGCCTTTGAGCCTGCAACCCTGTGGACGGCCTCAAACACCTCCTGCATTATTGAGGAGTTGCCAATCACGTTTTCTATCCGGTATCTGCCCTTGAGTTCCACTTTCAGCGTATCGCGCTCGGCTATCAACCCCTGCACTTCCTGTTCCACCTGCCGGCTGAGTTTTATGTGTTGGGCTATCAGCGAGGCGATTATCTTCAGTAGCCTGAGGTCAACGTCGAAAGAGGCCGTGGCATCCGCAAACAGCCTGTCAACGCTCAATACCCCAAGCACATCCCTTTTAAACATAATCGGCACGCACAAAAATGCGATGTTATTTTTACTAATATCCTTTCTTGAGCCTGTCCTGTTTAAGAACACCGGCTCGTCTCCAACGTTCGGCACCACTATGGGATAGCCGGACTTTGCCACCTGCCCGATGATTCCCTCGCCCAGTTTATATCTGCCCAACTGCAGCTCTTCTATTGTCAGGCCGTGGGCGGCCTTTATGATGACCTCGTCTCCTTCCACAAGGGCTACCGTGGCGCGTTGCATGTCAAGGAAATCGGAAAGCGCCTTCATTGCCCCTTTAAGCGTCTTATTTAAATCAAGGGAGGCACCTAGCAGCTTGCTTATCTCGTATAGTGTTGTCAGTTGCTGTGAATGTCTGTCCATTTAGAGCAGCCCCCTGTCGGAAAAACTCAAAAAAGAGTGTTTTGTGACAATTAAATGGTCGTGAATGGCAATCCCAAGCCCGGCGGCGGTCTCCTGTATGCTGTGCGTGAGGCTTAAGTCATAGCCTGACGGCTCTGTGGAGCCAGCCGGGTGGTTATGTACCAGAATCAGCGCGCTTGCCTTATGTTTCAGGGCGTTTTCGAATATCTTTCTTGGATACACGGTGAGGCGGTTGACGATTCCCTCGCCCATTACCTCCTCGGCTACTATTTCGTTAATCGTATTGAGATAGAGTACAAGAAATTGCTCATTTGAGTTTGAGCCAATGGAAGTCCTCAGGTAGTCAATTATATCTTCGGGGCTATTTATCGCCTTTCTTTTGATTTGTTTTTGCCTTAGATATATGGTACCGAGGTCTTTGACAAGTTTAATCAGCGTGGCAGATTGAAGGCCTATGCCTTCGACTTCCATCAGTGTCTCTTTGTCGGCGTCGAGAATGTTTTGGATGCTGCCGAACCGGCGTAACAGCCGCTTGGCCTCCGGCTTTACGTCTTTTTGCGTACGGGCAAAGGTCAGAAGAAGCTCAAGCATCTCGTATTCGGCCAGTGAATTTGCCCCTTTCTCTACGTACCTCTGCCTCAGTCTCGCGCGATGCCCCGCGTGATGAGGTTTGCCGGATTTACCGTTATTGGGTTTAATATCCATTTTTCGTTGTGGCCTTCGTTGTGGCCGGGTGTCGCTTAGGCCGGTTTTGAGACTCTGTGCCGTTTACCGACTGCCGCCCACATAAAGGTAACATATTTTCACGTAACTTATCAATAAAATCGTTTGTCGCGCCATTTGATATGAATATAGCGGCGGCACTACCGGCTTTTCCTGGCATTAGAAGCCGTCAAAATATCCTGTTTCAATTACTGAATTCTTTTTTAGTTGCGGACAATACCGCTTCTATGATACTATCTATGTTTACTATGCAAAGAGACATTGGCAATGAAGACGAACTACAGGGCGCTCTTACAGAGAACCGGTATCTGAAAGATACGATAGAGGCGATGCGCAAACAACTCGAATTCTGTCACTTTGACAAAGAGGACTCTATCAGAAGGGCGGCCGTGGCGGCCAATGCGGATATCTCGCAGCTTCAGGCCACCATAATTGAGCTGAGAAAGGAACTCCAGCGCGTGGGCAGGGAAAAGGAGGCGGAGGTTCAGAAAACTGCCGCCACGATGACCGACGAGGCAAATCAGATCAAGGCAATAGTTGCCGGTATGCGCCGCGAGATGGAGGCAATGTCCTTTGAGTTTGATAAACGCCTTGATACTGAGCGCGCTGCCCATCGGGCCGAAATCAAACAGTTACACAAGACTATTCAGGTACTCAGAGAGGAATTAGAGGTCAAACACACATAGAGATGAAAAAGAATACTGACAATCCTGCAACCGTCCCGGACACTATGCAGGGCAAGCTCCATGAGCTTGAACAGGGCCTCAAGCAGGCGGAGATGCTGCTCAGCATATCAAACAAGCTGGCCGCAATAGACTCAATGGATGGGATTTTGGAAGTATTTGTTAATATGGCCATCCATGAGCTTTCAGCCGAACGCGGCTCTATTTTCCTCAATGACAGGGGCACGGGAGAGCTGTACTCCATTGTAGCCCAGGGTGGTTTTAAACGTCAGATTCGCTTTCTCAACACGAGTGGTATCGCGGGTGATGTCTTTAAAATGGCCAAGGGCGTCATTGTCAACGACGCATACAAGGATAAACGTTTTAATCGGGAAATAGACCAGCAGACGGGCTATAAGACCAGGAACATGGTCTGCGTCCCGATAGTTACGGGAAAGTCTGATGTGCTTGGCGTTGTGCAGGTTCTCAATAAACAAGCTGGTAAGTTTACCACTGATGACATGAATCTCCTTGAGGCAATGACAACTCAGGCGGCAATTGTGCTGCAAACCGCCCAGTTTGTGGAGCAGATGCAGTGCTCACGCGCCCAGGAGCTGGAGTTTCTTGACATAGTGGCAGACATCACGTCTGAGATTGAGTTGAGCACGCTGCTTCAGAAAGTGATGAGCGAGGCCACAAAAATGCTCCATGCCGAACGCTCCACGCTCTTTATCAACGACGCCAAGACCAATGAGTTATGGTCAATGGTCGGCGAGGGTATTGACGCCACGCAGATACGCTTCCCAAATCATTTAGGGATTGCGGGGGCGGTCTTTACAAGCGGCAAGTCGGTGAACATACCTTATGCGTACGCTGATTTGCGTTTTAATCCGGCGTTTGATTATAAGACGGGATTTTTCACGCGCTCTATACTCTGCACCCCTGTGGCAAACAAGCAGGGCAAGGTAATAGGCGTCACGCAGGTGCTGAACAAGCGCGGCGGCCCGTTTACCGATGAGGATGAGTCCCGGCTGAAGGCCTTTACCGCACAAATCTCTATTGCCCTTGAAAACGCAAAGCTCTTTAATGACATTCAAAACATGAAAAATTATAATGAAAGTATGCTCCAGAGTATGAGTAACGGGGTTATTACGCTTGATGAGGAAGGAAAGATAATCACATGCAACGCATCAGGGCTGCGTATATTAAAGACAGACGTAGAGCAAATAATAGGCAAAGAGACAGGCAGTTTTTTCACAGGACAAAACTCATGGATTCTTGACAAGGTAAGACAGGTTGAGCAGACGCGAAGCGCCGAGATAACTATGGACGCCGCGCTCATTTTTAACGGGGAGAGTGTGTCGGCCAACGTAACGGTGCTGCCGCTGGTAAGTGACGAAAAGAAGAAGCTCGGAAATATGATAATACTGGAGGACATCTCCGGCGAGAAGCGTATGAAATCCACTATGTCGCGCTATATGGACCCGGCGCTGGCTGATCAGCTCCTCGCCGGGGGCGACGACATCTTAGGCGGCAAGAGCACGCTGGCCACGGTGTTATTTTCTGACATACGCGGCTTCACCACCTTTACCGAGGAACTTGGGGCACACGGCACAGTAAGTCTGCTCAATGAGTATTTCACCCTGATGATGGAATGTATTCAGGCCGAAGGCGGGATGTTGGATAAGTTCATAGGCGACGCCATAATGGCGGGCTTTGGCATACCTATCCCGTATGACGATAACGAGGACAGGGCGCTGCGATGCGCCATTGAGATGATCAAGTCCTTGTGGCAGTGGAATATCAAACGCGTCGCCGACAAGAAGAAACCTATTGACATAGGCATCGGCCTCAACACCGACACCGTGGTATCAGGAAATATTGGTTCGCCAAAGAGAATGGATTTTACGATGATAGGAGACGGCGTCAATCTGGCCTCAAGGCTTGAGTCGGCGTGTAAGCAGTATGGAGCGAGGATTCTCATCTCTGAAAACACCTACCACAAACTGCGCGGCATATATCAGGTGCGTGATATTGACGACGTCATAGTGAAGGGAAAGACGAGGGCGGTGAGGATATATGAAGTCCTGGATTACCATACTGAGGAGACATTTCCACGCCTCATGGAGGTAGCGGGATATTTCAGGGAAGGACGCAAGGCATACCAGGCAGGAGACTGGGACCACTCGGCAAAGCTATTCAGGGAATCGCTGAAGCTGCACCCGGCGGACAAACTTTCACAAATCTATGTCGAACGCTGCGAACAACTTCAGGCCGACCCGCCAACAACATGGAACGGCGTCTGGAAGATGACCTCGAAGTAGCCTTTAATTTATTTGCCACCACGTCAGACGTTGTCATCAGAATAGAAGGAGATTAATACAGCACCCTTCCCCCCTCAAAATGTTATAATGCCGCCATGTCTAAACAGTACGATAAAATTCTCAAGGAAATCCTGAAAGACGTGGTTGATACTCTGATATCAAAGGTACTCGGCTTGAAAATTATTAGATCTACGGCCATAGAGACAAAACTTCAGATTACCAATGAACGTGAGGCTGATTTTATTCTATTGGTAGAATTCGAAGATGGCTCCAAATCCATCCTGCATATCGAGTTTCAGGCGACAAACTTTTCCCAAATGATATACAGGGAGTTGCAGTACTGGACGTTTATCACCATAATTCACGGTATTCATCCGATGCAATACGTGTTTTATATAGGCAACGAACCGCTTACTATGAAAGACAGCCTCTTAACAGAGACTACTGCCCACAGCTATCATTTAATAGATATGAGGACCGTTGACTGCGGGAAGTTTTTATTTTCTGATAAGCCTGAAGAGGTTATAATCTCTATTTTATGCAATTATCAGCAGAAAGGTGTTACAATATTTATACAAGAGATACTAACGCGCTTGAAGGAGTTGGTGCCGGAAGAGACGCTACGGGGCAAGTACATAAGGCAGGTGGAAGTCCTGTCTCAGTTGAGAAATTTGCAGAGCGAAGTGTGTAAGGAGGCGGAGGCTATGGCATTAGTTTATGATTTAGAGAGAGATGTGAGGTTTAGGCAGGGGCGTGAGCGGGGGATGATTGAGGGGAAAGAAAAGTGGACGCTTGAGGGGAAACGGAAAGGCTTACTTGAGGGCATTGAATTAGGGCTTGAACTCAAATATGGTTCAGCGGGACTTGAGTTGATGGGTATGGTTCGTGCAATACCTACTGTGGATAAATTGGAGGAGTTCAAAAATCTTATCAGGAAAGCCGGTTCGCTGGATGAGTTGAGGGGGGTTTTTGAAAATAGTATATAAAACGTCGGCACAGCGTGGTGCGTGACAGAAAACATCGGACAGTTATGAGCATACACCCGTTTCCCCTGAACAGTAAAAGCAACCTGTCCCCTTTACCTTGTTTATAAAAGCACGTCATTATAGGCGTACAAGGAGACAGACAGGCGGCTTTTTCGTATATTAAGGAGATTAATACAGCGATGTTAAGAAATTTAATTTTAGAGTATTGGATAGATGAGGGTTGGTACGTAGGCAGACTGCGGGAAGTCCCCGGGGTGTTTAGCCAGGGTGAGACGCTTGGACAATTAGAGGATAATATCAGAGAGGCATATAAGCTCATGAGAGATGAAGACGGCATTATTTATCAAACGGACGTCATCACCAAGGAAATAGCAGTTGAGGTGTGAAAAGGCGCGATTTTGTTCGTGAGTTAGTGAGTTTTGGTTGTTATCTAAGCCGCCGCGGCAGCAATCATGACATATATGTCAATTCCAGAAATGGAAAGAAGTCGCCGTTGCCGAGACATACTGAGATCAAAGAAAGCCTATGTGTGTTGATTAGGAAACAACTTGGGCTGAAATAGCATAGGACATGCCCTGTTCAGCTTGTCGATAGGGGATTAAGTATTATATCCTCTTAATTCCCCTACCGTTGCCTATCGAACTCAGATCTAAGACAGATTTTATTTAGTTATTTTTCCCATCAGTTCAATCCTAATATTTCTTACCTGAAAAACTGTATCCTTAGGAGCCAATCCAACTTTGTACATGATTAAGCCTTTTACGGATGGATCGCCAGTGAATTCTCGTTCGTAAGTATGCCATTTATTATCTCCTGGTATATCGAAATCTTGATCGAGGAAGAGATGTACATTATAGTTATAATTAGCCTGGATACTTAATTTCAATAAAAATTCCTTATCCGATAATGCGTCATATTTCATAACATATGACTGCCCTTTGGTTGTCTTGATAAAATTATCTCCAATAATTTGTATAAACCACAGTAAGCGTCAAGAAAACCCCATCTTTACAGTGGGGGTAGCAGATGTCATAATG
>NZ_JBJUSG010000099.1:0-14141 GCF_046044395.1 Candidatus Magnetominusculus dajiuhuensis
AGGGATGCCCTCGCAGGGAAATCAACGGGTGTAGTTATTTAGACGCTTACGCTGTAACTGTTGGTGGAAGCTCTGTTGGTACGATAACAAGCAATTCCATTTTGGTAAACACTTCCAGCTCAATAAGCTGTGGTTCAAACTGCATGGCATTGTTTCCTATTGATGACAATGTTACCCTGACAGAATTAGAAAGACCAGCTTCAACGTTTGGAGGCTGGAGGGGTGGATGCAGCACAACAAACGGCAACACCTGCATGGTAAAGATGTCTGTTGCAAAAAACGTAAGCGCCAGTTTTTACAACGGCTTTGAAAAGCCATTGTATGACAGTGTCATGGGAGTTGCAGAGGACGTAACCACCGGCCTTAACCCCGTTGGATCAACCGTGCTTGCCGCGCCAACGACAGAACAGTAAAGTTTTACGCACGATAATAAGTTCAGTGCTGTAACGTAGCAGTAAGTATTTTGATAACTGTTGTGGCAGGAATGTGGGTAATCCTATGTTCCTGCCACACATATCTGTGTCTTTCCGGCATCGGTCAACATTACAATTCATGATACACCATAAACTGATATGTTGTTTGCCCGCAAATCCTTCCTAACAGTCCTATATGCCAAACATCGGCTTTGCCAGAATCTCCTGTACTTTCAATTCCATAAATCTCTTCGACGCCGCAGAGCGTATTACCATGGCCGTGTCCGCACCCCTGCCAGTACCGGCTACCGTTATTATATCCACACCCTCGGGGACTAATCCGGCGTCTGCCGCCATCATGGCTATCTCGCAGCATACCTTAGCACCCTCACCAAAACGCCTCAATGTCTGAGCCACTATAAGCGTTGGATACAGGCCGTTGAATTGCTTCGCAAACGCGCTCTCAAGCGAATGCGTCACCATTGTGCCAGTATATAAAATCGCGCCGTTTGCACGGATTTTATTTGTCAAATCAGGGTCAAGCTCTATCGTGTTTGGCTCCTTAAACCCATGTGAATGGCTTACCGCGACTAAATTTATACCAGTGCCTTTAAATGCCTCAGAGAACAACACGCCAGTTTCGCCTCCGGTTGTGGCCACCACGATGTGTTTGTATCCTAAGTCCTTCACGGCAGCCTTGACTATCGAAAGGCAGTCGCCGGTGTTGGCCTTGCCGGGTTTTTCAAAATAATATGTCTTTTTCTCTATCATAGCCCCTCCTTGCCCGACATTGTAATATCCTAAAGTCCACAGATAAACAACCTTCCACGGCCTCGTAAATATTCTTTAGCAATTCGTCAAATGAATCCCCTTGTGTGGCGCACCCCGGAATTGCCGGTACTTCAGCCCAATAGCCGCCTTCCTCCGCTTCATGAACCACAACTTTTAACTTCATCGCCTCCCCCTATTTTTCCAAAACCTTAGCCCTTAATCTCGTCCTTGCCGACCGTGCGCTTGTTGAATTTATTCATAGCCTCGGCAACGCCCTCAGAGATAACGCAGGCAGCCGCCGCTGCCGCTAGTGAGACCGCCTCCTTTATGAGCCGCGCCTCGCCCGGGGGAAACCTCATCAGGACATACTCATCCACCGGAACTAAGGGGTTTTTCCCAACACCAATTTTAATCCTTATGAAATCCCTCGTCCCCGAAGACTCAATTATCGAAAGCACCCCCTTGTGTCCGCCCGCCCCGCCGCCGTTCTTAACCTTCAGCCTTCCGGGGTCCATATCTATGTCGTCTTGTATTACTATTGACTGAGGGCTGCTCATTCTAACCTCTGAATAGACGGCTGAACCGCTTCTGTTCATATACGTAAGGGGTTTAATAAGCGTTACCGGCGCACCTTCAATCACGCCTTCGCCTTTTTCCATGACGCCGCGCACCTTTAATTCTATCCCATACACGCGGGCAATCTCATCTACGACGGCAAAGCCCGCGTTGTGGCGCGTGTTCTTGTACTTAGTGCCGGGATTTCCCAGCCCAATTATATACCAACCGCTACTTATCTTTGTCTTCCTGCTTGCCCTTCTTCATGACCTCCGGCTCCTTAACGGCATCAGCGCTTGCCTCCTCGGCGAGTTCAGATATGGCGCTTGCCGAGACTGTAATCGTCGCTACCACCGCGTCCATCTCAGACAATATCTTTATCCCCTCGCCAACCTTTATGTCACTGACGTGATAGGAATGCCCTATTTCAAGCCCTCTGACGTCAAGCTCTACGTGGGCAGGGATGTTGTCCGGCAGAGACTCTATCTCTACCTCACGAAGGCCGGCCTGTAAAATACCCCCGTCGCGTTTTACGCCTACCGGTGTGCCGACAAGCAGCACACCAACGCTTACCTTGATCGTCTCCTTAAGTGACACCTCATAGAAATCCACATGCAGGAGCTCGCCCTTAATCGGGTCGGTCTGATAGTTCCTCATAATCGCAAGTTTGGCCGAGCCGTCGCCAAAAGCCAAATTAACAAGTACCTGCTCACCGGCAAGTGAGTTAATAAAGCTCACCAGCTCCTTGCGCGGCAGGGAAATGGACTGCGCAATACCCTTACGGTATATGACCGACGGGATGTTGTCCGCCCGCCTTAGGGTCCTCGCCGCCCCCTTGCCCTTTGTTTCTCTTACTTCTGCTGTTAACGTGGCTCTTTCCATTTATGTCTCCTCCAAAAGTTATTATTTAAATAGCGAACTTATTGACGATTCCTCGTGTATTCTCTTAATGGCCTCGCCAAGCAAAGAGGCTACGCTTAGGATGACGAGCTTGCCGCAATTAACCTTTTTATTGCCCAGCGGGATAGTATTTGTTACAATGACCTGCTCAATTACCGAGCTATTGATTCTCTCTATGGCAGGGCCAGAGAGCACGGGGTGCGTACACGCCGCATATACCTTCAGGGCACCGTTTTCTTTGAGGATTTGGGCGGCCTGCACTGTGGTGCCCGCGGTGTCTATCATGTCGTCAAGGATCAGGACATCCTTGCCGCTGACATCGCCTATGACGTTTTCCACCTTACATTCGTTTGCCTGCTCTCTGCGCTTATCTATGATGGCCATTGAGCAGTTCAATCTCCTCGCCACTGACCTCGACCTCTCCACCGCCCCGGCGTCAGGGGCTACAATAACCAGATTATCCACAGGATAGCAGAGCTTTATATAATCCAAAATCAGCAATACGGCATAGAGATGGTCCACAGGTATGTTAAAAAATCCCTGTATCTGCCCCGCGTGTAAATCAATAGTCAAAACCCTGTGCGTACCGGCAACAGCAATCAAATCAGCCACCAGTTTCGCCGAAATCGGCACACGAGGCTGTACCTTTCTGTCCTGCCGCGCGTAACCGTAGTACGGAATTACGGCGGTTATCCTGCCAGCGGATGCCCTCTTAAGGGCGTCCACCAATAACAAAAACTCCATCAGATTATCGTTGACCGGAGCGCACGTGGATTGAATGACAAATATGTCAGAACCCCTGACGTTGTCATCAACCTGGATAGAAATCTCCCCGTCACCGAATCTCTTTATGACGGTGTCAACCAGTTTAAGGTTCAGGTATTGAGACACTTCCTCAGCTAGAGCTACATTTGAGTTTCCTGTTATGAGCTTAATGCCCTTCATATTTTGAGTTCTCCTTATAATAATCCATGAACCCGGCCCGCCGCAAACCCGACCCGCCGCCGCAAACCCGGCCCGTCGCCGCGAACTGGCTGGGGTGGGAGGATTCGAACCTCCAGATGGGAGATCCAAAGTCTCCTGACTTGCCATTTGTCGACACCCCATCGCTCTATTGCGAAATTAAAGATGGTATTATAAAATAATTTTTGCTAACTTGTCAAAAGCATATTGACAAGTATGACGTATTTATTTTATTTTATCATACGTCGGGAAATTGTGACCCTTGGCGCTGCGTGTCTGAGAGGGCGGCAACCGGCGAAACGAGTGCGAAGAAGGTGAGTGGCTGATGAAAACGAAATTTATGAAGAAGGACGAGTTCGAGAGGAAATGGTACGTGGTTGACGCACACAGCAAGGTGCTTGGAAGGCTGGCCACGAGGATTGCCATATATCTCAGGGGCAAAAACAAGGCTATATTTACGCCTAACGTTGACACTGGCGATTTTATTATCGTTGTCAACGCGGAAAAGGTAAAACTGACGGGCAATAAACTCAACGACAAGGTGTATTACCACCATACCGGCTACATTGGCGGTATTAAACAGGAAACCGCAAAGGACAGGCTGCGCAGACATCCCGACAAGATAGTCAGGGCTGCCGTATGGGGTATGCTGCCTAAGAACAGGCTCGGCAGGGCTATGATAAAAAAACTCAAGATATATAAAGGTGGGCAGCACCCGCACGCGGCTCAAAAGCCGGAGGCCCTGGACATTAAGTGAGATTAAGTGATACCACAACAACACGACGTAAGGTGATGCAGCGTGAGACATCCCGATAACGTGAGGAGACTTCAATGGCAGAGATTAGATACACGGCAACCGGCAAGAGAAAGACATCGGTCGCCCGTATAATATTAAAAAAAGGCAAAGGCGACATAACCGTTAACAGCAAGCCTATTGATACGTATTTCCCGAGAGAGACGCTTAGGATGATGATAAATCAACCGTTGGAAGTAACCGGCATGGTGGGAAAGCTTGACGTCACGGCAAGTGTGCACGGCGGAGGCCCGGCCGGACAGGCGGGGGCAGTGAGGCACGGCATATCCATAGCGCTTATCAACTCGGACTCAGACCTCAGGCCTAAGCTCAAGAAAGAGGGCCTGCTTACGCGAGACCCAAGAGAGAAGGAGCGTAAGAAGTACGGTCAAAAAGGCGCCAGAAAACGCTTCCAGTTCTCCAAGAGATAATACACGCTTTGCACAGGCAGGGGGGCACTGTCGTAGTTAGGGGACTCATTTGCCGCGGCGAGGTGGAGTGAATTTATGATCAGAGCGGTTATTTGTGGGGCAAGCGGCTATGCCGGGAGCGAGCTTCTGAGGATACTCAGAGCGGCGCCTGATGTGGAAATTGCCGCGGTTACGTCTGAGCAATCGGCCGGTAAACCTGCCGAAGGGCTTTTAGCCCTCGTTGAGGGTAAAAGATTCCGCTTTGAGCCTCTCATAAGGGAGACGCTGCTCGAAAAGGGGGATGTATTTTTCCTCGCCTTGCCTCATTCGGCCTCTCAGGAGGCGGTGGAGTTTTTCCACAGCAATGGTAAAAAAGTGATTGACCTCTCCGCTGATTACCGGCTCAGGGATAAGGCTGTCTATGAGCGGTGGTATAAGACAGACCATAGATTTCCCGATACATTAAAACATGCGGTTTACGGCCTTCCGGAGCTTTACCGCAGCGAAATCAAAAATGCGTCATTAATAGCGAATCCGGGCTGCTATCCTACGACGGCAATAATTGCCCTTTATCCCGCCCTGAAGCAGGGAATCATAACTAAGGAGCATATAGTTATTGACTCGAAGTCCGGCGTCTCCGGCGCAGGCAGGAAAAGCGACGTCGCGTATTCCTTCTGCGAAATTGCCGACGGCTTTAAGGCCTATGGTATTGCCGCACACAGACACACACCGGAGATAGACCAGGAACTCTCCTGCATAGCCGGCAGCCCCGTCAAGGTGACATTCACACCCCATCTGTTGCCCGTTACGCGCGGCATGTTAAGCACCGTCTACGCGCCGCTAAAAGACAACACGGCGCTGGACGAAGTCCTTTCGATTTATAAAAATGCCTATAAAAACGAACCCTTTATTGATGTGCTGGACACTGGAAAATACCCTGATATAAGAAACGTCCGCGGCACGAACATGTGCCAGATAGGCGTTGCGGTTGCTGAAAACGGCACGCTTATCATAGTAAGCGCCATTGATAACCTCGTCAAGGGTGCCGCCGGGCAGGCGGTGCAGAACATGAACCTCATGTTTGGACTTCCTGAAACCGCGGGGTTAAACCTGCTGCCGGTAGTTCCCTGATTTCATATCGGGTGCCTTCTGTTGTACAGCGTCTAGCGCACAGCGTCCTTTAGTGTATAGAGATTTCTCTCCACGATTTCCGTAATGACGATGTCGGGCTTTTCTTTTTCAATAATATCCGTATCGAATTCTCTCGTCCATACGTAGACGCTGCGCCGGAAATGTTCGGCGAAGAAGCTCAAAGGGTGCATGAAGAAGGAATCTCTGAAGACAACAATTTTCGGCAGTCCGCTGTCGTTTACTTCTTTTACGATTAGGGGATTTTCGGGGTTTCGGTAAGTGTTTATGTAGTCACCGGGTACGGCGTCTCTGCTTTTGTATAAGCTCAACGGTTTAAAGTCCATCTTGTCGTCGGTATAAAGATCAGAAACAGATAGAAGCCTGTAAAGGTCGCCACCGCTTTTGACTGAATGGCTGACTTTGAATCCAGAAATATCCATAGGGACAAGCCGCGGGTAATCTTTTCCCAGTGTACTTATGATTTTCTGATAACCCCAAAATGCCCCATAGGAGTTCCAGTGGGTATCGGTCTTAAAATACAGCCTGCCTTTGTGTTTTGCATTTATAAGGGTATCCCTCAGGTCAATTATATTGAATGTCGGGTTGTCCATTAACCCGATAATCTGATCAATCCTCGTCATGTTGCCGACCTTATTTATATAATCAGGGAGATATTCCGGATAAATAGTTTCCTTATTTGGGGGAATGAGCAGATAGTAGTTAATGCCTCTGTCACGAAGCCATCTTTGTCTGGCCAGAAGGACTCTTCTGATCCTTAATAGTTCATCCTGTGTAAAGGGCGCGTTGCCTCTATAGTCTTCAAGGGTCTTTAGGGCCGTCATGTATAGCCAGCCATCGCGACCGAATATCACCTGCTCAGGGATAGGGGAGTTTTTTAAAAATGTTACCTTAAACCTGTTATTCCACCGTATTAACATATCTCTGAAGCCGAAATTATCTTCAAAGTATTGAGTGTATTGATCGGGGAATTTGGCCAGATTTGCTATGGAGAGCCTTGGATTTGAGGCAAGCGTTCTCTGTTCGCTGATATTCACCTTATAGGTAATCATAAGGAAGGTGCTTAACAGCGGCAGGCTGATAAATACGAGGAATACCAAAGAAATAACGACGCCGGGCTTGCAGTACAATTCCACCTGTGGAAAACGTACGAACCACAAAACCACAAGACATAATATAGCAAACATTATGGTGCACACATTCCACAGGTAGTGTTTATCTATTGAGCGGACGAGGTCATCAAACGTACTGGCAATCTGCCAGTTTGTTAAAAAAGCCGGATATTTTTTCGGATAAACGTACAATGCCCCGCCGGAGATATTACGCCTTTCGACGTTATTGGGGGGAAACATACTGTAAATTTCCTCCGGGGACCACTTATACTCTTTAAATAATGTCATTATGCGAATGCTCTTAATTGCGATGACGCCTTTGCCATCACCTAAAAGCAGACTTAACGCCGTAATTTTATTAATCCTTTTTGGACATTTAAATTTTAAGACCTTAAACCCATCGCTGGCCTTAAGGTCTGCGGTAACGGAGTTCTCCTCGGATAGACCGTTTTCGTCGTGAAAATAAACCCTTGGGGTGATGTTTTCAGTGGATCTCATCTCGACAAATACCCTGATAATCAAATAGCTGTCAAGTTTCCTGAAGAACAAATATGCCGAGGAAAATGCCAGCACCACGATAAGCAGCTTCAGCGCCAGGGCGCTGCAAAGGTACCTGGCAACGGCTGCCTTAATCCTAGTCCACGAGTTATTGTCAACAATCATAAGTGCTTATCTGTATTGGAAGTGCTTATTGCGCGGCAGTGAACTACCACCAGAGCCACTCCCCGGTTAACTATATCACAGAGTGGCAACTCAGGGCAAACGTGACGGGATTTACGGGGTGAAGGGGGGGTTACCCCCCCTTCGTCGTTAATCCTTTAGTATCAGGTTTTTAGCCATGAAAGCGCGGCGGCGAGGTCGTTATGAAACACCTTATGGTTTTTCGACAATATGAAGGCTATCGAGGCAAGAAAGGCCGTCGCCGCACCCGGCACTACCGTGGCACTTTTTTGCACCTTATCTCTTATCTTTGCGTCGAACGATTTCATCTCCATAGCCAGTTTCATAGATGGGGATTCCATATTTAACGTATTGTAGAGGATTTTCGTACTCTGGGACTTGCTCAGAAGGTCTTCAATGCCAGTGGCGGCCTGTTTCACTATTTCCATGTTCATCTCTCCGGTATATACCGCTACGATTATTCCATCCTGAAGCGTTACCTCAGCCGAACCTTTCATTGCCTCCCCTCCTTGTTATTACTTTTATTGTCACTTCTATCAATTGAGACTTTCATATTCTTCTTAATTACCTCGGCCTCTAAATTGGCCGGGTTTGACGAGTAAACCATAATAGTGATTCTACGGTTTCTCGGGTCGCTGGGATTTTCCTTAATCAGGGGCTCGGTTGCGGCAAACCCTGCCACTCTGGCTAAGTTGTTAGGGTCAATGCCGTCCTGTTCAAGTTCCCTTCGGGCGGCCGATGCCCTGTCGGTCGAGAGTTCCCAGTTCGTGTACTTATTGGTCGAATAACCGAGGGCGTCTGTGTGGCCCTCTATTGAGAGCTTTATGTCCTTCAATGTCAGAACATCTCCGGCTATTATCTTCATTATCCTCTTTGCGTCAGGTGTTAGTTCAGGACTTCCAAGGGCAAACATTGGCTTGCCCTCCTTGTCAATAATCTGGATTCTCACGCCACCGTTGACTACATCTATCAACACCTGCTCCTTTATTTCCGAACTTCTGTCCCCTATCTCTTTTTTCAGCTTCTCCCCCAGGTCTTTTTTCAGCTTTGCCATGAACTGTTCCGCGGCTATAGTCGGGCCGTCGGCAGAGGTGGCGTCCTTGATTTTTTCTTCCAGATTAGCGATCTCTTTCTTGATGCCTTCTTTGATCTTTTCGAGTTTTTCCGCGTTGGCAGGTACAGCGAGCTTGATTTCCTGCTCTACGGTAGCCAGTTGTTGTTTCAGCTTGTCAAGGAGCTGTTTCATCTCCTCGGGGCTTTCATGAGGCGAGGCGTTTTCGACTTTCTCTTCTACCTCCCTTGGGGATGAGGTAACATTTGAGTCAACTACATCTTTACCCTTTCCTATAAAGTACATTGACATGGCGCTGAACATACTCAAGTTCTTAAAATACGTGGAAAGCTGCAACTTTTTCGATGCGGAGGTCATGTTTAGCAGCCACATCAGGAGGAAAAATGCCATCATTGCGGTAACAAAGTCTGCGTAAGCCACCTTCCATGAGCCACCATGGCCGCCGCCATGGCCGCCTTTCTTCTTCCGCTTTATTATTATATTCTGTCCTTTCATTTTCTGACGGCGGCCTCAAGCTCTGAAAATGTCGGCCTTTCGTGCCCGGGAATTGCCCTCCTTCCCGACTCTACCGCTATCTGCGGTGCCGCCCCGCCCACAAAGGCCACCAACGCCGTCTTTATTACATAAAATATAATCTCCCCCTCTTTAGCCTTTAACTCAAGATTCGTCGCTATTGGCCCGACAAATCCATAACACAACAACACGCCTAAAAATGTTCCGACAAGGGCTGACCCTATGCTGTGTCCCAACACGGTGGGAGGCTCTGAAATCTTTTCCATCGTCAACACCACTCCAAGCACCGCCGCAACTATTCCAAAGCCTGGCAAGGCATCCCCCATCTTTTGAATTGCCATGGCCGGCAGCATCTCCTCATGCGCATTGGCCTCAATGTCTATGTCCAGTAAATCAGCCAGCTCATGGGGCGGCATATTGGTCGTTATAATGACCTTTAAATTGTCGCAAATAAACCTCATCGCGTGCTGGTTTGATATAACGCTCTTGTATTTTGAGAACATCGGGCTTTTCTCCGGCTCTTCAACATCCTGCTCAATAGATATCAGGCCCTCTTTTCTCACCTTAGAAAACACAATAAAGAGCAGCGACAACATCTCTAAATACTCCGTTTTTGTCGCCCCCCCCTCTTTCATTATTGATGAGAGACTCGCAATTACACCCTTAACCACCTTCTTTGGCGAGCCAACAATCAACGACCCGATTGCCGCTCCAAAGATTATCAGCAACTCAGGAGGATTTAACAATATAGCGACGTTACCGTGCTCAATCAGATACCCCCCCAGTATGGCCCCCGTCACCATTAACATACCTACTATTACTGTCATGCCAGAGTCACCAACATAATATTATTTTCTTTCCGGGTCAACACTTTTCTCCTTGTAGAAATGGTCACGTTGTTTTCTCAGAATCTCACGTTGCCTGTTCAGGGTATACCGTATTATCTCGTCCTTTACGTCTTCCTCGACATTGACGAAATTAATAGATACCTCGCATTCACCGGTTTTAAGACATGCCGTCATAACAACATGCCCGTACACGATAAGGCCGACAGGGGGCGACGACGGCAGCAACATCTTTATTTCAACTGAATCTCCCTTCTTAAAATGGTTGGAACACTTCAGTCGTACCCCTGAGGCACTTATGTTGACCGCTTTCTCTTCCGCGTTCACCAGCCCTTCTTTCTCCAGCGACAGCTTATCCAACACCAATCCCAGCTTCATGTCTATATCAAGGAGCATCTTCCAGAGCACCGGGCTTACGGTCTCATCAGGGATGTCCACGGCATAGCTCCTCAAATTCGACATCTCCTTGCCAAACTCCGATATAATCTTTGATTTCTTATGAGCAGCCGCACCATCAACTTTCTTTACAACTATAGACAGACTATCGTCCACCCGAAAAAAATCGCGCTGCTCAGTACCAAGCAGCCGCAAAAACACGAACCGGCTGTCTATGGATGAGACTTCCGTGAAGTAATCCACCGTCTCAGTTGATATTGTGACGTTCTGCCCTTTTCTGAAATATCCGGCGACCCCGCCCTCGGCGCTTAACACCACAGTGTCCCCTTCTACCGAAAGTACGGAGGTCTCATAACGCTCAACCTTTGGGACTAACTTGCACGTCACCGTTTCACCCTTTGTCAGCAACGGACTGCCCTCCACTCTGTAAGTACTCGCCCATACATTAACAAAAGACTGGTTTGACTGTCAACACGTCCTGCCTTACAAATAAAACTATGACCGGCCACAGACGCAACGCACCATCAGGTGGTCTTATGTATCCAGTTGAGAAAGCCCTTTGCCATTCTATGTGTTAAGGTACCCTCTTTGATATATTTCTTAAGGAATGACCTGGTCTTTGAAGAGACAGGCAGGGCTGCGCCATAAGGCAGGGCTGCACCATAATAGTCATATATAGCCTTGATAGCCTGCATCATTTCCTTGAGGTGGTCAACAGCGGGATAAATATCGGGGCCATAGATGTACTTTATTGTATCAGTGATAAGTTCATAGCACTCTACATGCGCGCTTATGGGGTCATTGAGTATCGTATTACTGCCGTGAAGCCTGTATGAAAGCAGTTTTTCGCCTATCAGGAAATTGCATCCCTTTTCGTTGTATTTCATTGCCCTGACCGCAAAATCATAATCAAGTATATATCTCAGATTATTAAACGGGCCGATATCGTTTGTTAAGCCGGACTTGAAAAAAAAGTTGGAGGTGCTTATTGTATAATTCCCTCCCAATATGGCCTTCAGTGGGGATGAGGTCTGGAGGTAGCCATTTTTTAGTTTGGTGTACCACTTAATCCAGTAGTGATTGGGGTCGGTTATAGGGTTTGAATGGCCGTCAATGAGCGTCAGGTCAGTTATCTGGAAAATATACCCGCCCTCTTTTGCCACACTCAACATCCTTTCGAGGCGTTTTACATTATATGCGTCGTCGGAATTTATGATTGATACATAATTGCCCGCCGCCATCGCAACGCCGCGGTTAATGGTGGCATGTGAGCCGCTGTTTTCCTGAGAATAGTATTTGATACGCGGGTCTTTGTATTTTTTTATGACAGACTCGGTTGCGTCCTTTGAGCCGTCGTTTATTATTATAAACTCAAAATCGGTAAAGGTCTGATTCAGAACGCTCTCTATGGCCTCACCCACGTAAAGTTCGTGGTTATATGCCGGCATTACAACGGTTATCTCTGGTATAGTCATCTATCTGCTGCCCACCTTGCCCACCTCTGCCTGAAAGGGCTGTATGCCCATAAAGAGCGGGAGGCCCCTTTCGGATTTTTGCATCTGCGCGTACCTTTCTGATATAATCTCATTCATCAGCCTTTAACGAATTGAGTGTGAATTATAGAAAAGAATGTTCATTTTGTCAAGACATTTTATCTGTAAAAATTTATTATGGCGATTGTGAACCCCCTAACGATATTAAAGAGCCATGTAATAAGGCATCTGAAAAGGATACTGCGGCCTTTTTATAAAAAAGCCACCCATTTGTTTTTCGGGAAGAAGGCATATCACGCATGGATACTCAATAATGAACCGAACACTGCCGCCCTCACTGCCCAACGTACGCACAGATTTGACTATATGCCTTATTTCGCGGTTTTATGCGTCGTAAATCCTGAGCGTAGTGAGCGTATTATTGCCTCGCTCAGGGGGCAGACATACGACAGGTGGCGTTTGTATTTGCTGTCTGGCTCTCCTGAAGGCGCACCACCTGAAGCCGACGAAAACATTCGATTCATTGACAGGGCTTTGCCTCCGGATGAGATTGTCTCATTGGTTGACGGTGATTTTATTGTGGCGATAGGGCAAAACACAGTCCTCTGCCCATTCGCGCTATATGAAATAACCGCTTCGATTAATACCAATCCCGCTGGTAAACTATTTTATTCTGACGAGGACTCCATAATCGGCGGCAGACGGGCTTACCCTCATTTTAAGCCGGACTGCTCGCCCGATACATTGAGGAGCTTTAACTATATGGGGATGTTTATGGCAATTACAAGGGAACTTTTTGTCTCAGAACACCCTCTTTCGGTAGAAAGCAGATATGCCCTGGCGCTTAAATATGCTCAGGAGGCGGGGGCGGTAGTTCACATTCGGAAGGTGTTATTCCATACAGTTGGCAGTGGTGAAGGCACGCCACACGCCGCCGAAAAGAAAGCCCTCTCTTGTCATCTGACAGAACTCGGCATCGCCGCTGAGGTACAGGAGCACCGCCCCGGACTATTTAATGTTATATATAAAATACCGGACACCCCCCGCGTATCCATTATTATTCCAAACAAGGACAATGCGCAACTGCTGGCGAAGTGCGTCAAGTCTATTATATATAAGACAGCGGCCTATGATAACTATGAGATAGTGATTGTCGAAAATGGCAGCGTAAGAAAGGACACCTTTACTCTTTATGACACGCTCAGGCGCGATGAGAGAATAAGGATAATCAACTGGCAGGGGGAGTTTAACTATCCTAAGGTCAATAACTACGGCGCTTTGTGCTCTGAAGGGGCAGTTCTGCTGTTTTTAAATAACGACACAGAGGCGTTAAACTCTGACTGGTTAATAAACATGCTCCGGCACGCTATAAGAAAAGATGTGGGCGCAGTCGGGGCCAAGTTATTCTATCCTGACGGCACTATCCAGCACGCTGGAATCGTGGTAGGTGTGGGGGGTGTTGCGGTAGAGTATCACAAGGGATTTGACGGCGCAGAGGCGGGTTACTTTAACAGGCTTGCAATAGTGCATAATGTTGCCGCGGTTACAGGGGCATGTCTCATGCTCAGGCGGGAGTTATTTGACACGGTAAAAGGATTTGACGAGTCTTACGCGCTTGCCTATAATGATGTGGATTTATGTCTCAGGTTGATGGAGCTGGGGTACCCCACGGTATGGACACCATTTTCGGAACTCTTACATAGCGAATCAAAGACACGGGGATATGAAATCACACAGGCCCAAAGGCAAAGGCTGAATGATGAGTCTATGAGGTTCACAAAGAGATGGCGCCACATACTTGACGAAGGCGACCCATATTATAACCCTAACCTGTCACGCGACAGAGGGGATTTCACTCTTGGCTGAAAAAACTTCCTAAGGATTAAAGACGAAGAGGAGTAACTCCCCTCGTAAATCTCGCCACGTTTTATCTATTGAATTCCATCTGCCGCCGACAAGACGGGGGATTATCCCCCTGTTGGCGGCTTCCAGTGCTCCGGCGCTGAGTTGTTAGTTTTGTTGCAGCAATTCTCGGTGAAGGTAAAATGATAGTGAGAATGCGTGTTTACAGAGAA
>NZ_JBJUSG010000100.1:0-13875 GCF_046044395.1 Candidatus Magnetominusculus dajiuhuensis
CTTCGAATTCCCGCACATACCCTATTGGTTTACAATCAGACAGGCCATAGGGATAATAAAAAGTGCCGGGCTTGAGAAGGAGCCCCAACAGATTGTTGTGCTGGTATTTGAGGAAAAATACCATCTTGTAGGCACGCTTGGCATAAAAGAGATACTGAAGGGTTTGGAGCCGGTGTTTATTAAAATGTCTTCACAGCAAAATTCAGGGCTTGATGGCGACTTAGCTCTGTCTCTTGTTTGGGATACGATGTTTGATATGTCCAACAAGGAGTTAGTGCAAAGACCTGTAAGTGAAATCCTGGATCCCATAGAGCATTTCTCCGGTACGGATGAGCATATTGCTAAAGCCGCTTATACAATGCTCAGAAACGGTCTGTCTTTGCTGCCCGTGCTGGAAGATAAAAAGAAGCTGGTAGGAATAGTTACACTGATAGATATTTTTAATGAGTTCTCCGGGGCCGTGTGTAAGGGAGACATAAGATAATGCCGCAGAAGATTGTCAACGCCCCTTCTGGTTTCTCGCAGGCGCTGGGAGTATCGAGGCCAAAGGCCAAGACTGATTGGAAACGGGTGTCTTGTATCATTTTGGGTCTTGTAGTGTTTTTTGTGATTTACTTTGCTCCGGCGCTCCCTGACGCGGTTGACCCCTCAGGGGCGAGATTTTCATTAAGCACGCAGGGCAGGGCTGCCATCGCAGTGTTGTTGTTGGCAGCAATATGGTGGTATTTTGAGGTGCTGCCCGCCGGCGTTACTGCCCTTATAATGGGGGCGCTGCAAGTAATTTTCAGCATAAGAGACGCTAAAAGGGTTTTTAATGATTACATGGACCCGGCTGTTGTGTTCATTTTTGCCTCTATCATCATTGGGATGGCCTTTACCGGTACTGGGCTGACAAGGAGGATTGCATATAAAATCTTGTCAATCATTGGTGAGAATACATTAATGATATACGGGGGGACATTTTTCGTTATGGCCTTTTTATCTCACTTTATGTCAAACACATCGTCCTCTGCGGCCATATTCCCCTTGATATGGGCGATTTATTCTTTTTACAGGCGTGAGGATCTACCCACGAGGTTTGGAAAGGGTCTGTTTATGGGCATGGCCTTTTCAGCCGGGGCGGCAAGTATATTCACACTGTTTAGCGCCCCGCGGGCGATTTTATCTGCGGCGATATTCAAAGAGGTTCTACAGAGGGAGATTTCATTTGCCGGTTATACGAAATATATGTCTTTGATTGGTTGGATAACAATACTATTTATTTGGGTATTTATTGCCGTTTTATTCAGACCCAACAGGAAATCGCTAAGTGGATTAAGCGATAAGTTTAAAGAGCTGTACGCGGAGCTTGGGTCTATGACAGGTAAGGAAATTCAGGTTATGATTATATTAGCTTCAGTTGTGATATTACTGCTTATCAGCCGCAGCATAGCAGCGCTTGCGCAATTGGATAAGTCAGGGCTGATGCTGCTGTCTACGGCTCTGATTTTCATCTTTAAGCTGATGGAGCTTAAACACCTCGAGGATGTGCCGTGGAACATTGTATTGTTTTTTGGCGGGACGATGAGCATAGGATATTGCCTATGGGAGACAGGGGCCTCGGCGTGGATTGCCGTTAGCTGTGTTGCGATGACCGCAAAACTCCATTGGTTTACCTTTGTCATGCTGCTTGCCGTTGTGGTCGTAATTTTTTCCAATGTGCTGACAAACGCGGCTGCCGTTGTGATTATACTACCGGTTGGGCTTGTTATGTCCAAATATGCCGGCGTTACGCACGAGGCCGTTTTCTTCACCATATCTTTTGCGTCGGCGATGCCTTTTTTGCTTATCAGAAGCTCGGCATCCAACGCAATCGCCTTTGAATCGAAACAGTTTACTGCGCGTGAATTCTTTACTATAGGTATGATGATGAGCGTTGTTTTGTTTCTTATATTAGCCGCGGCTGTCCTGGTAATATGGCCGGCGCTGGGGATGCGTATGACTAATTAGCCAGCACCGGCCTGCGGTTTCTATATCTCTTTTTTTACCTTGGCCTTTTTCATCGAAAGTCCAAGCCCTTCAAACATGAAATATATCGCATACCCCCACCACATCGTATAGATGACGTAAAAGACAAGGAGCCCGGACATGACGCCTACTTTGTCTGATACCTTCTGGGACTCAATCCCGTAAAAGTTATATGCCGGTTCGACGGCCTTTTTCATAACTGAGCCGATTTCGTTGGACTGTTCTAACTTGCCATCCTTTTTTAACGCCTTGTCCATCTTGGAAAGCGCCTGCCACCAGTAATTGAGCACCTCTTTGCCGTCGTAGCCGTATGCGGCCTTTAAATTGCCTGAGTCATTGTTAAACATAGAGTCTGAGTCTTTTAGTATTACTGCGAGCAGCTTGCCGAGGTCTCCTGTTATCTTTAAGGTTAGTGCGTCCGTCTGGACGTCGATTCCGGCCTTTTTAAACTGCCCCGCGGCCTTTTCTACTACATCAGGCTTATCGAGCGTTATAGTGACGGAGAACTGTTTGCCCATGTTCTTGTCGTTAGCCTTTATTATCTTAGGGATAAAATAGGAAGACCCCTTAGAGAGTTTATTAAACATATCGTCTGAAAACACAAGCCCGTTTCTACCGTCGCCAAATACCGGTGAAAATATCAGTACCAATACCGCAAAAAACGATATTGCATATAAAGCGCCCAAGGAAAAAGCCTTTTTATTTTCTACTAACATAGCTTATGCCCCCTCTTTTAATTTCTTTATGTTGCCAAAGAACTTGCTGAATATCCACAACGCAAAAAATCCCACCACTACCCAGAAGATTATATCTCCAAAGGTTTCTATGCCGCTGCTTATTCCCTTTGGTATGTGTACGACCTCAAGTTCAGTAAGCTTTTTGGGCAGTGTCGCTACCCTGTTTATAAAGCCGGCCAGTATGGATATGGCATAAAACCCTCTGATATGAATCCCCTTGACGACCTTCGTGGTCATAGCCCCGACCTGAATGCCTATCAACGAGCCAAGCAGCATCCCCATTGCCAGCGAATAAAACACATATCCATATATCGCGTACTGAGTGATTGCCGCAAACCCAGCGGTAAATATTATCTGTAGAATGTCCGTCCCAACAGTGTTCATAGACGAGACGCCAAAGATGTAAACAAACATTGGAAACGTAATAAAACCACCGCCAACACCCATTATAGCGGCCATTATGCCTACGATAACGCCGCCTGCCGCGACGATGACGCCTGAGATCTTCCTACCCCCAGGCACATAATCTTCGTCAAAGGTTATCATCGGGGGAATGTTCATAGCCTGAACCTTTATCGTAACAGCCGGTGCGGCGGCAGGTGCGGCGCCGTGGGCGTCGCCGGTGTCCACACCCTTTCTTGACCTTAGAAAGTCAATAAGTGAATAAAACCCTAGAAATCCAAGCAGCGCGGCATAAATCAGACTTATAAATGCCTCACTTAAAAGCGGGTCATAGTCATACAGCCCCTTGTTTATAAATCCCCCAATGAGGGCGCCTCCGGTTGAGCCAACCAGAAACGCGACAGCCAGCTTTACCGAGACATTTCCCAATTTCTTGTGCACCGTCGTACCCATAATTGCCTTTGCAAAGATATGAAACAGATCAGTTCCTACGGCAAGAATTCCCTTGACTCCGGCGGCCATCAGCGCCGGGGTAATAATAAACCCTCCACCTGCCCCAATGCAGCCTGTAATCAGCCCTGCGGCAAGCCCGATGGCGATTGACACTACAAATATCTTCGTCGAATAAAACGCGGGGGCATATGCGGTCTTTGCCCCCAACATCCCACCGGCCTCCGCCATAGCCACAAGCAATATGGGCAGTATGGCGATGATAATCCAGAGCATCTTCTTCTTGTTTTTAATAATGCTCATAGATACCTCATAATCCCATTGAGCGTGGGCTATGGAGGCGCTCTTAAAAAACTCGTACAACCCTTTGAAGAAATTCATTAATACCTCCTGACTGAGTATGATATTGCCCTCTTTACAGGGCCTTCTTTATATATGCCTCTTTTATTGCCTTTGAAAGTACATCTATTTCAGGGGGTTTTCGCAGTATATCGAACACTCCTAGTTTCCATGCCTCCTCCTCTTCTGTTTCAGAGCTGTATCCGGTTAGTATCAGTACCGGAAGTTCTATTTTTCTTGTATTGAGCCATCGCATAACGTCTATGCCGTTTTTGCGCGGCATTTTCATATCGAGCACCAGAACATTAGGTACATGCTCTTTGAGGCTGTCAATGGCCTCTTGCCCGTCAAAGGCGATTGCGACTTTAAAGCCTCTCATTTGCAGCCGCTGAGACAGCACTTCTGTAAAGTCCTTTTCGTCATCAGCCAGCAGTATGTTTAATTGTTTCATGTATTTACTCCAATGCCCTTAAAATGGACAGCTCACCTGCATTTGTTTTATTTTCAGGTTAACGACAGCCCTAACGTTTACATACGCCGTTCACTTAACCATAAGGAAACACATAGCTGCAGAACAGGTGAACTACTTAGACAGGGGGACTTTTTTTGAGAAAGCCAGCCGACCTGCCTTAAAGGTATTATACTAATAATAGAAAAATATTTACACAAGTATTTTTTCGTTTTTTTTAAAATAAATTTGGGCTGGTCTCGGGGGGCAGTTGTCAAAGAATCAGCTGTATGCTTATACTATAGCAGCGAGGTGTGCGGCAGCTAAGGAGGTCTCTCAGATGGCACAACAGCTAAACGCAAGCATATTGATAGTTGACGACGAGGAGCAGTTCCTTGAAATGCTCTCAAAGAGGCTTCAGGCAAGGGGACTGCGTATAGACAGCTCTACGCACGGTGCCGATGCCCTAAGAAAGATTAACGAAAAGGACTTCGATGCCATTGTTCTTGACCTGTCAATGCCGGGAATGGACGGCATGGAGGTACTTCAGCGTATAAAGCATGACAATCCAGAGCTTCAAGTGATTATATTGACAGGGCATGCGACATTAGAAAAAAGCGTTGAGGCGATGAAAGGAGGGGCGGTGGATTTCATGGAAAAACCAGTCGACATGAATCTCCTGCTTGAAAAAATTGGAGGCGCCAAAAATAAAAAGGCGGTAATCGTTGATGAGAAGCTCAGACAGAAGATACAGGGCATTATTGAGACAAGGGGCTGGTAACTATTATTTTAGCGGAATTATGATATTAATCTCTCTGCCGTTTATCGTTACCGCGCGCATTGGTTTGAAATAGTCCGAGTCTTCCATGAAGTCAACAGGGATGCCGGGTGTTATGCTGATTATCGCTGAATCGTCTGTGTTGAATGTCTTTATATTGATGTGCGCGTTTTCCTCTGCCACGCGTGTTACGGCCTTGAAGACCAGCAGTTGAAGGGTTGACGGGCTGCCGGTTATAGCCGCCATATCCGCGGCGTAATCACCCTCAATCGTTATCCTCTTCTGGGCTAAAGCCCTGTGCAGCAGGGCAAGTACCTCTTTCACGCAGTCATTGACGCTCAACAAACAAAGCGCCGTGTCCATTCTGTGGCCGAAGGAGTTCAGGGCCTTTGCCATCTCTGATGATCTCTTTATCTGTGCGTCTATTGACTTGATAATATCGAGAATCTGGCCGGTCTCAGGAAGTGATTTCAGCGTTTCGGAAAACTCAATCATGTCGCCGAGAAGTCCGGCTGATTCGTTGATGATTGCGAGGTGGTTTTTCTGTTCATGCGTATAAAGAGAAAGTATTTTGCCGATAAAGGCCAGATGGTCGTCAGGGCTGAACTGGGTCATCACGCGGCTCCTTTTTTCTTTGCGAGCGCCTTGTTAACCTTCTCGATCAGGTCTTTTATTTCAATAGGTTTAATGATGTAATCGAAGGCAGATTTTATGACGTCCTGAGCTGGGTCTGCATGTCCTGAGACAATGATAATCTCGACATCCGGGACAGCGTCTTTTAGGGTCATTATCATGTCTTTGGCATCCATGCCGGGCATAAAGAGGTCAAGCAGGATAACATCAGGGCGGTGGCTCTCTATGGCTGCTGGCGCATCTTTCGAGCTATATACTGCCGCGGCGTCAAACTTTCTCAAATTCAGGCGTTCGACAAGTGCCGATGCGTAGTCCTCTTCGTCGTCAATAATAAGCAGCTTAACCGGCGGCATTAGATTCCTCCTCATTTGAAAATAAAGGCAATTCGATTATGAACGTTGTCCCATTGTCTATCTCACTTTCAACGGCAATTGAGCCGCCGAGTTTTCTGATAATTCCATATGAGATAAAAAGGCCTAATCCTGTGCCCTTGTCTTTTTCCTTTGTAGTGTAAAAGGGTTCAAATATATGTTTTACGCGGGACTTTGGAATGCCTTGTCCGTTGTCGCTTATGAAGACAGCGACCGTTTGAGAATCTTTCTTCTTTGTTGACAACTCTATGACGCCTTCTCTTGCTACGGCGTCAACGGCATTATTTATGATGTTTAGAAATACCTGCTGAACCTGGCCCTTATCGGTCTTTATCTGAGGCAGGTCAGGGTCAAGATTGCGAACTAATTTTATGTCTCTGAAGAGAATCTCCTTATCCAGAAAGCTAAGCACCTCTAAGAGTGTCTCATTAAGGTCTATTAGCTCATAGGCCGTGTCCATGCGGCGGGCAAATCCCAGCAGCCTGTGCGTGATTGTGCGGCAGCGGGTTACCGCGTCAAGGATACCGTTTGTCAGACCGATGAATTTATCCCTGTTTTTCATATCGTCTATCATGGATTTAAAATCTTCTCTGCCCTCGGCCATTTCCAGAATATCTTTTATCAGGCCTGCCCTCTGGCCGATTATTGACAGAGGATTGTTTATCTCGTGGGCAACGCCGGCTGCAAGCCGCCCTATAGAGGCCAGTTTCCCTGAGTGTTCTATCTCTGATAGGGCCTCTTGCCTTTTTTCGTCGGCATCCCTTATCCAATTGACCATAGAATGCGCCATTTTAACAGTGATGACGATAATTATCAGGATGCTTATCACAAATATCGCAATTAGTTGATTGAGAAAAGATTTAGCGGTTGGTGTCTGTGCCCTCGACTTTATGATGGCTGACAGTATCCACGGTGAGTCTTTTATGTAGGCGTATGCGTAGATAAACGGTGTACCATTAGGAAGTTCCTGTTCTGAAACGTTGACGCCATGTTGAAGGTATGGCATTTTTATATCGGAATATTTTAATACATCGCCGTGAAATCTCGAAGGAGTTTGCAGAATTCCCTTTGGTGTGACGATAAAGGCGTCATCGTTGACATTGAGATTGAACGTTGAGATAAGCCACTGAAGGGTCTTGATATCCACAGTAGCGCGCAGTATCCAAAACCCGTTGGTCTCTGGTATGGCGGTTTTCACGGCTACGGCAAAATGCGGATTTCCTCTGTAACCCATGAATACCTCGCTTACACACGAGTCTTGCACCTCAACCTGTTTGAACCATCCCTGGTCTGAATAGTTCTTGCCTTTTAAGTTATAAGGTCCCGCATAGGAGCGCATTATACCCATTGAGTCTATGACGCCTAAATCGACGGCGTCACCAAAGTCTTTCTTGAAATTGCTGAACAGATAATAGAGGACTTTCTGGTCAAGGAGCTGGTCGAATTGGTAGCCGGAGGCAAGAAAACGCAGGGCTGAGACCTTTAGGTTGATAAAAAACTCTATCGAGTTTTTTGTATTTTCCATCTGCCATCGTGTCTGATTCTGAGTCTCTTCATTTAAGAATCTCTGGAGCCAGAAATTGCTTACGAACAAAACGATTAAAAGAAATACGATAGAAATCGTAACAAGCAAAATGACGATACTTATCTTCAGACGCAAATACCGCAACGGGCTGGTTATTGACGATGGGCTGACAGCGGTGTTGTGCCTGCCAGATTCTATGGTCCTTGTGTTTTTCATGTCTTGTTAAACCTGTCCATTGCAAATAGTTTGTCTGTTGCCATCAAAGCTCGGTGCGTGCTATATTAAAATAATTCCGCTTTAAATTACAAACGATAATCAGTGTATTGTCAAGTTAGGCTCAGTCATGGCAAAGGCATCAACTAATGCGATTATCCTCGCACCACCTGTTGACTTTAATCAATACATCAGTAGTATAATATCCAAGTGAGAAATCTTGCGATTTGGAGATAAACTAATATGGCAATTATAGCGTTATTCAAGGGGGCGTACTGTTTAGGTAGCGGTTTTGATAGAAGACTTGCCCAAAGGAGTGGTTACTCTTGTCTAACTGAGGCTGACGTTATCAAGCGCACATCCGAGAGATTTAATGTTCCGGCGGCAAAACTTATTAAGGCATTATATCACAAACCATCGGTGTTTAATAACTTTACACAGGAAAAACAGAGGCTCCTGACATATATTCAAGTCGTGCTTTCAGAAACCCTCCCCGATGATAAGGCCATATACGAGGGATTCTCAGCACATCTGATTCCAGTTAACATCTATCATGTTCTTCGCGTTTGCGCTATATCCGATATACTAAACAGAAAACTTGAAGCGGCAAGGGCTGAGAAATTATCTGAGCACGATGCCGCCATAAAGATTCAAGCCCATGATAACGAATTATTCAGCCTTACGCAGTTCCTTTTTAAGAAATCCCCGTGGGAAAAGACCCTATATGATATTCTTCTACCCACTGATAAGGTCTCGGAAGAGGAGGCGCTATCAATTATCATGGAAAATGCCGAAAAAATTACCATGGAAAACGACGCCGAGCAATCTCGTGATATGGCGGACTTTAAACTGGCCTCAAAAGTAAGGCTGCGACTTGTGGAAAATGGTCACGACGTAATTGTCACCTCTAAAGGCGGCGAGATAACTATTACTGTAAATAAACACACGCTGCGGCTGAAAAAATTAGAGGCGGAATTAACCCATATTGCAGTAACCGTCGATGGTGTAAAGTTGGTAAGTGTCGTACCTGGTCCAGATTTTAATGATGAGATTTACAGAAAATATGACATTGAGCTGCCATCAAAGGTGCTTGTCGTTGATGATGAGAAGGATTTTGCCCTGACCCTCTCTAACAGATTGCAGCTTCGCGATATAGGGACTGCCGCTGTGTTTAGCGGGGAGGAGGCACTGGGCTTTGTTGATGAGGAGACGCCTGAGGTCCTTGTGCTTGATTTGAAAATGGATGGCATTAGCGGTCTTGATGTCCTCAAGGAGATAAAACGAAAAACCCCTCGAGTGGAGGTAATAATTCTTACTGGACAGGGCACTGACGCCGATAGAGATGCGGCCATGTCGCTTGGGGCATACGCATATTTTGAGAAACCATTTGATATAAATAAACTATTAACAACAATAAAAGACGCTCATAAGAAGGCCAGGAGATGACCACAGATGTAATGACCACGATAATGACCACTCATATCCTGAATAATACCGCATTGGGATACGTCTGACCACACGGCATACGTTCCATTCCAAATCCACCTTTTAATTCTTTATTAAAATTCTCCGCATCCCCTCTCTGATTATGCCACTGGATTACTTCATATCCTGTCTTTTCTTCCTCTAACCAATTTGTCGCTATTACGTGGATGAAAATATCTGCCCTGTATGCCTTTATCTGCTTGCCTCTTGGCATTCGATTCTTACATGCTGTGTAAAACTCTTTCTGCCCAAATGCCGGGGACGCATTACCCTCTCTGAACTCGTCATATATACACAGCTTGGACTCATACAAAAACCAAGCATTGGCATATCCCTTATTGCCCTTATATGTATAGTTCGCATCATCCTTAGCTATTATCTTCGTGGCGTCTGCATCTAACGTGTATTCTTTTATCCCATCTCTCTTTAGCAGCCCCTTTTCCTTACCTTGTCCAACAGCCCCCCAAAGCTGGGGGCGACTGGCTGGTTTTCTATTATGACACAGTATGTTGTCTGGAATGACGGATTATGGGTAAATTCGCTATTCCTTGGTGAGAAAGTATAGTCAATATGTCGTTGAGTGAGGGGCGGGATATAAAAAAGCTGCCTTGTAGCCGTGATAGCGGCAACAGCTGATTCATCACGATGTACTTCTATATAATGCGAGGTTGCCACGGGACAGGGCGCAGCCCGGTATAACCCCTGGCCGCCCTGTTTGTAAACGGTTTTCTCTAATTAAACAATATACCCTTTAGCTGCTTTACACCTTTTTCATCTGTAAGATATGTCAGGCTTGCCTGAAGCCCGGCTGTGTTGCCATCTGCCTGCTTCACTTCCAATAGTTGATAGAACGTTCCCTTTTCATACAGCTCACGGAAGGCCTGCCTCTTATCGCTATTGAGCAGAAACACAGTATCAACCTTTTTATCTTTAATAGCGTCAATGTTATCGTGTTTGAGGAGCTTCAGACCAGTCTTATTAACCGCCACGATGTTTTCTGAGGCGTCAACGACACAAATTCCCATTTGGTAGCTGTCTATGAACTGCTCCAGCAAATCAGACTGATATTTCCATTTATCTATTTTTGTCTTAATCTTCTTGCTGTCCTCTATCATCTTGTTCATAAACTCGTCGGCATTATACATCTTGATTAAATGCTCGACAGTTTCGACAAGCTCAGGCTCATCCCAAGGTTTATGTATGTACTTATTGACTGCCCCTTTGTTAATTGCGTCAACTGCAGCGTCGATATCGGAGTACCCTGTCAACAGGACTTTCTTACATCGGGGTTTGATCTTATTAACCTCTTGCAGGAGCACCGCCCCTGTCATAATCGGCATTCTTTGGTCTGAGATGACTACCGCTATTTCCGTCTCTTGTATTATATTTAAAGCCTCAACCCCGTTGGTTGCGGTCTTTACATCGTAGGTATCCATAAATGTATCGTACAACGAATCCAATATATCCTGCTCGTCATCGACACACAGTATAGCCTGCTTCCCCTTGTCCGCCACTGAGCAACCCTCCTTAATACAATTAAACGCCAGCTTTCGTATTCATACATATGCATAACAAAGCTTAATAAGCCTCTCTGCCCATGAGACTTATACCACATTACTTTAGTATAAAACTCTCTTGATTGTATTATCAAGCATTAAAAGAGTTTTTGTCAAGCAAAATTATCTCCATGTGTGATGGCAAATTGTTGCAGATGGCATTGATAAAATGCCTTAAATAATGTCACAATAAAGCGTATGAAATATATTGTGCTGATAGGCGATGGAATGGCCGATATGCCACTTGAGGCCATTGGAGGGATGACACCGTTACAAAGGGCGGTTACTGCCAACATGGATGCCCTTGCATCAGGTGGAATTTATGGAATGGTGAGGACTGTGCCTGAGGGGTTTCCACCCGGCTCAGATGTTGCAAATCTGAGCATTCTGGGCTACAACCCACGCGATTACTACTCCGGCAGGGCACCGCTTGAGGCGGCAAGCATGGGGCTGCCGCTTGACAAAGATGACGCCGCCTTCAGGTGCAATCTCGTATACCTTGATTTCACACAGAAAGAGACATTAATGGCCGACTACAGCTCCGGACACATAACCTCTGAGGAGGCCAGAGAGTTAATCCTGGCGATAAACAGGGAATTGGGCATTGATTCAATACAGTTTTACCCGGGCATCAGTTACAGACATTTGATGGTCTGTAAAAATGGCCCAATAGATATGTCCTGCACCCCTCCTCACGATATAACGGGAAGGCCGGTTGCCGCATATCTGCCGCAAGGGCAAGGCGCCGATGTGTTGTTAACCCTGATGCTTAAATCGCAGGAAATCCTCAAAGACCATCCCGTAAATATTGACAGAATCAGACGCGGCAAACCACCGGCTAACAGCATCTGGCTTTGGGGGCAGGGAAGGCGCCCGGCGCTGCCGCTTTTTAAGGACAAATACGGCATAGAAGGCAGCCTGATAAGCGCCGTCGATCTCACAAAAGGACTTGGCGTTTGCGCTGGACTTAGGATTATTGACGTTCCAGGGGCAACCGGCTACATCGATACCAACTATAAAGGCAAGGCCGCCTACGGCGTCAATTCACTCAAAGATAGGGATTTTGTGTATATTCATGTCGAGGCCCCCGATGAGGCTGGGCACTCCGGTAGACTTGACGACAAAATCCGCGCCATAGAGGACTTCGATTCTATCGTTGTCGATGAGGTGCTTAGGCTGCTCAAAGACGCCGGAGACTATAAAATCCTTCTGATGCCTGATCATCCAACCCCAATCGCACTGAAAACCCATACAAACGCCTCAGTGCCGTTTGTTATATATGACAGCCGCGCCGTTAAGACTAATAAAATCTCATATGACGAAGGTATAGGGTCATTGAAAGATGCCTTGTACATCGATGAGGGCCACACGTTGATGAGTTACTTTATTACTGGAAAACGATAGACCGCCCTGCCTGTTTCCCCTCAGCGCGACGTGAAGACCTCAATGACCGTCCAGATAACTGTTTAAGTTTCTTGTAAAATTAAGTTTCTTGTAAAAAAATAACCGGGCGGCTGCCGCCAACCCGGTCATTTCTATCTGACTGCTTTTCGCTATCTATTGAGTGTTTTTTGATATTATCTTTTTCCCCTCTTCGATAGTTGATGACAGGGTCTTTATCCCTTCGTCAAGCGTCGAGGAAATGGTGCTTTTCACGTCCGAAAGATAGGAGCTGCTCATTTCGACCGCCTTGCTTATTTTTTCTTCTGTGTCTTTTGTCAGAGTCAACAGCTCTGATTTCACGTTGTCAGGCACGTCCTGAAGTTCTGTTCTGACCTTTGTTACGAAACCAGGCAGCGTGTCGTCGACCTTCTTTACCACTGCGTTTACGTTATCTACGACATTGTTATATGACTCGCGAATCTTCGCCCTGGTCTTATCTCCTGCCTGCGGTGCAAACACGAGACCTAGGGCGGCGCCAGCTACGCTTCCAAACAATGTTGCCACGGCAAGCAATGCCCCCGATACTCCCTTTTTGTCATCCTCTTTCATCTTCTCTGTCCTGTGGTCTGTCATCCGTGCCTCCTTTTTTCTTTTCACCTTTAGTAAATATCCCTATGGTCGATTTTATCACCGCAATAAGGCCAGATAGCTGACCAAGCAATTTAGTCACGTACTTGGACGAGTCTTTAAGAGTCTCGACGAGTTTTCTGGCGCCTGAGCCAAGCTCCTTTAACGATGCAATAAGCTCCCTCAGAATCACAACCATTCCGTCAACTGTAGATAATATCCTGTTTGCCACTCTGACAGTATTTACCACTTCGGTCGAAAAATCCTTGATTGAACAGCTCGTCGTCCTAATCAAATCAATAATCGATCCTATCATTCTGGCCAGCTGAATTAATATCGGCACACTGCACAGCACAATGACAGCCCAGAGTATGAATAGTTTTATATCCACAGCCCATCCATTTTATTAGTCACGCCCCTCATTCATTTATCAAACATTTATCAACCTAATTCCATCATTGCTGTTTCAAATCAGCTGAAAAATATCTTATATACAGCAGCTATAACGCCATATCCGACGGGTCAGACTCCTCGTCATCGCCGTAGAGCTTGTTGGAGGCCGCTGTGATTGCCGCGTCATCTATTGCCTTAATCAGCGTGTCGCCTATGTGCTCGACCATTTCACGAAACTTACTTTTTACCGGCCTGAAAAGGTCGTGTTGTATGTCTGTTATCGTCTTTAATCTGTTATCGGAGGACTGCGGGTACAAAAGCAATGCCGCAGTGGCACCGACAAGGCCGCCTAAAAATGAACCTATCAGGATATAGCGTTTTACGTCCTTACTCTGGCCTTCTAATACCGTTAGATCCGTCACAGATTGCCCTCCTTGTTTTTATAGCCATGTAAGGTATGATAGCACTTGGGCAGCCCTGCTGTCAAGGAAGGCGGTAAATAATTCTACGAGGTATTTTATTTGGGCT
>NZ_JBJUSG010000101.1:0-13860 GCF_046044395.1 Candidatus Magnetominusculus dajiuhuensis
CATGGGCGGGGGCGAAGATTGACTCTATTCATGTATGTTTCGCAGGAATGACAGATTTATTGCATTTGAATGCTATATTTTGCATTAGTTTGACTCTGGTATGACAACAATTCGCATATAGTGCGTTTGCCCTGCTTTCGCCCCCTTGACAGTCACGTTCGGCTGTGGTAAACTATTGCTATCCTTCCCTTGCGGTGCAGGAACTCGTTGCGCCGGTTAATCTCCGGTAACGTTTGCGCTCCTATCGGACGAGGGAGGATATTTATCAAAGACTGTCAAAAGCCACTTCTTATCTTTGCCACTCCAATCTAACCTGACTACTGCTCTGTAATCTGGAGTCTTCATATCCATATTGGCGTATTTAGGATTATCTTTATGATATGAAATATCTCCTTTTTCAACTATCTCAGGCAGTATTTTTAATATCCCTTCGCCATGCCTTTCTATAATATGTGATAATCCATAACCCTTTTGCCCTGTCTTGCCCCATACCAAATCAATATCGCCTATCTCCGGCCTGTGAAGCACACCAACGGCCTCGCCTTCTTTTGTCTTCAAGAGATGCTCAATGGCCTCATCCGGTTTGCCCTTGAACTGTGTGTATGGGGCCAAAATCCCCTCCGGTTTGACTACGGGGCAACCTTACTCCGCGCCTTGATACACATCTAAGTCACCGGACCAGTGTTTTCGGTGTATACACCGATGTTTCTGAACTTCTGATGTCTTGCCTCTATGAGCTGCCCGATGGGTATGCCCCTCAGTGTTTCAATCTCACTGAGAATGTATTTTTTTACATTAGCGGCGGTCTCGTCATGGTCCCTGTGGGCACCGCCCTGAGGTTCCTCTATTATCGCGTCTATTACATTAAAACCCCTCAAATCGGCCGCGGTCAGTTTTAAGGCCGTTGCCGCACGCGCAAAATCCTCCTGATTCAAACCCTTCCCCGTATTCCAGAGGATGGCGGCACAGCCCTCAGGTGATATGACTGAATACACGGAGTGCTCAAGCATGACAAGCCTGTCCGCCACGCTAAGGGCGAGCGCCCCGCCACTTCCCCCCTCCCCAATGACTATTGACACAATGGGCACGGCGATAGAGAACATCTCCATAAGATTTGTCGCTATTGCCTCAGACTGGCCGCGCTCCTCCGCCCCAATGCCGGGAAATGCGCCGGGCGTATCCACAAAGGTTACGATGGGGAGGTTGAATCGCTCGGCTAATTTCATAATGCGCAAGGCCTTTCTGTAGCCCTCAGGATGGGGCTGGCCAAAATTTCTGATAATCCGGTTCTTTGTCCCCCTGCCTTTCTGGTGTCCCGCTATCATTACCGCAACATTGTCAATTACGCCAAAACCGGCTACAATGGCCGGGTCATCAGCAAACCTTCTGTCGCCGTGAAGCTCGGTGAATTCACTTGCAATCCTCTCTACGTAGTCCTGCGTATAGGGGCGCTCCGGATGTCTTGCCAACTGGCATTTCTGCCACGGGCTGAGGCCAAGGAATATCTCTTTTCTGAGCGCTGTGAGCCTTTGCCTGAGGGTGGCTATCTCCGCATCCTGCCCCGCTGCGTCAGCGCCGCCAAGCTGCGTCAGCTCTTCTATCTTTAGTTCAATCTCTTCTATGGGCCTTTCAAAATCTAAATATACCTTCATATCTCTATAACCCGGTTAGTTTAACTGAACCGACCCCTTGTGAGTCAGCGACTCAAGCGCGTCAATTAACACGATATCGTTGGAGGCGCAGTATGAGGTGGCAATTACTGTCTCCTTTTCATCATCACAGAGGCGAAAGTAAACGGGAATAGCGCCCTTTGCCGTAGTAAGGGCACCTTTTATTTTAATAAACTGTTCACGGCTGCAAAGTGCCGAATCAAGTCTTATCTCTATTTTTGTGTATCGCTCATCCAGCGCCCTTTGCAGTTCCTGAACCGACGAGACAATTATTTTATGCCCCTTTTCAGAGGAATCGTGCCGACCGCAGATGATTACGACCGCGTCTTTTTTCAACAGCGGCTCGGCTCGCTGAAATACGTCGGGAAATACGATTGCTTCCACTGAGCCGTCGTCGTCCTCGATGTTTAGTATTGCCATTTGTCCTTTTTTGTCCTTCAACTGCTTCTTTTTTATTGAGGTTATAATACCGGCCAGACGAACGTCTTCGTTTGTCGGGGTGTCGTCAAGGGCAGATGTCCTGGTGATATTTATCCTTTTCAGTTGGCCCTCGTATCTCCTTAGGGGATGGCTTGATATATAAAACCCAAGCGTTTGTTTTTCATAGCCGAGTTTTTCACTTTCCTCCCATTCATATACCTGCCCGGTGTGCTTAAAGTCTGACGGGTCTCCAAACAGCGATGGCATTACGCGGGTTCCCGTCAGGAGCATATCAAGGCTGTCAAAGGCCATTGCGCGGGATTTAATCATGACGTCAAACGAACCGGCCTTTATAAGGCTCTCTATGACCTTCTTATTTACCTTGCGAGAGTCCACCCTTTGAATGAAATCCTCCAGCGAGGCAAACGGTTTTGCCGCGCGCACCTCAAGGATTGACTCAATCGCGGCGCTACCAACGCCTTTGACCGCCTCAAGGCCGAAACTTATGGCCGAGCCGATGATGGTAAACTTGCTGTGGCTCCTGTTGATGTCAGGGGGCAGGATCTCTATTGACATCTCGTGGCATTCCTTGATGAATTTTACTACCTTATCCGAGCCTTCTTCACATGATAAGTTTGCCGCCATGAACTCCACGGGAAAGTGTGCCTTCAGGTAGGCCGTCTGATACGCAATATAGGCATAGGCCGCCGAATGGGACTTGTTAAACCCATATTTGGCAAACAGCGCCATTAGATCGAATATTTTGATAGCGATTTTCTCTTTTATGCCGTTTTTGACCGCCCCGTCAACAAAGTTATCCTTTTGTTTGTCCATCTCGTGGCTTATCTTCTTACCCATTGCCTTTCTCAGGATGTCTGCCTGGCCCATTGAAAAGCCCGCAAGCTTATTGGCTATGCGCATCACCTGTTCCTGATAAAGAATAACGCCGTAGGTCTCATCAAGGATTTCCTTGAGCTGCGGAAGTTCGTACTGGACGGCGATATGGCCTTTTTTTCTCTTTATAAAATCGTCTATCATGCCGCTGCCAATAGGCCCGGGCCGGTACAGGGCTACAAGGGCTATGAGGTCCTCAAAGCGGTTTGGTGCCATCTTTATCAGAATATCCCTCATCCCGGGACTTTCAAGCTGAAAAACCCCTGTTGTAAGCCCCGAACTCAGCAGGTCATACGTGGCCTTATCGTCAAATGATATATGCTTCAGGTCAATTTCTATCTCTCTTTCCTCAAAATATTGCAGTGTCTTACGAATAACGGTTAATGTCTTAAGGCCGAGGAAATCGAACTTAAGCAGGCCGATTTTCTCTATTGAGTTCATATCGAATTGGGTGATAATGGCGTCTTCTGATGGATGCTTATAAAGCGGTGTGTAATCGGTAAGGGGGGTAGGCGATATAACAACACCCGCCGCGTGCGTGGAGGCGTGTCGGCAGAGGCCCTCAAGACGCATGGCTATGTCAACGAGGCGTCGCACGTCTTCAGACTTGTTGTATGCGTTTCTTAGTTCAGGTTCGGCCTCAAGCCCCTCTTTAATAGTTATGTTGAGGGTTGTGGGAATTAGTTTGGCTATTTTATCAACCTCAGAGTAGGGCATCGCAAGGGCGCGGCCTACGTCTCGGATTGCCGCCTTGGCGGCCATAGTGCCGAAGGTAATAATTTGTGCGACATGGTCTTTGCCGAATTTCTCCGCCGTATAGTTAATGACCTCACCGCGTTTGTCCTTGCAGAAATCCACATCTATATCAGGCATACTTATTCGTTCGGGATTGAGGAATCGCTCAAACAGGAGATTATATTTGAGTGGGTCTATGTCGGTGATGTCGAGGCTGTACGCTATTAGGCTGCCGGCGGCGGAGCCTCTGCCGGGGCCGACGGGAATATCCTTAGTCCTTGCGTAGTTGATAAAATCCCACACGATAAGAAAATACGAGGAGAAGCCCATTTTTTTGATTATCTTCAGCTCGGTCTCAAAGCGCTCCGCGTACTCTGTGGGAATGGTGCTGCCGATTTTCTTCTTTATACCGGTACGTGCCAGCCTCTCCATGTACTCATCCGGGGTCAGGCCGTTTTCGATTGTATATTGAGGGAGCATATTTTTATATAATTTAAATGTGAGATTGCATTTTTCGGCCACTTCCCTTGTGTTTAACACGGCCTCCGGGATGTCAGCAAACGCGGCCTTCATCTCATCGGGGGACTTAAAATACAGGCCGTCTGTCTTAAATCTCATCCTGTCTGTGTCATAGACGGTCTTACCGGTTTGGATACACAGGAGGATATCATGGGCGACGGCATCCTCTTTCTTCAGGTAATGGGTGTCGTTAGTGGCGACGAGTTTGATATTAAGTTCTTTGGACAGCTCAATGAGTTTTCTGTTGACATCAATCTGTTCAGGGATGCCATTGTCCTGAATCTCAAGATAAATATTTCCCGGGCCGAGGATGTGTTTATATCTGAGGGCGGCCTCTCTGGCGTTGTCTATCATATCGCGCTGGAGGTAGTAGGGGACTTCGCCTTTAAGACATGCGGTGAGGCCGATGAGGCCGCCGCTGTACTGTTCAAGCAGGTCCATGTCAATACGCGGCCTGTAATAAAACCCCTCCAGATATGCCTTAGAGACGAGCGACACGAGGTTTTTGTAGCCGTCCATGTCCTTGGCAAGCAGGATGAGATGGAAATACGAGCCTTTACCACTGTCTTTACCCCTGTCGAAACGGCTTCCCTGGGCGACATAGACCTCGCACCCGATGATGGGTTTAACTCCGGCGTCGAGGGCCTTCTTATAGAACTCAATAGCGCCGAAGAGGTTGCCGTGGTCGGTAATAGAAAGGGCGGGCATCTTATACTCAACGGCTTTTTCGACAAGCTCACCTATTCGCACAGCCCCGTCAAGCAGGCTATACTCCGTGTGAAGATGAAGCGAGACATAATCCGAGTGGTGCATGATTGGTGTAGTTTAACTTAATCTGCCGGTGAGGTCAATAGGCCATTTTGGCCTATATCCACAAAACTTTAAAGCATCAGCATTCCCACTATTGATATCATAGCTCATAAATGATTATCATATGGGCATGGAAGAGAAGCGCGGTCTGAGAGAAGGAGTAAATCATGAGAGAAGAAAATAAAGTGGCTGGTGAGCTAATAGAGGAAGCGAGCAGGAAAGTGCAGGATCTCTTTGATCAGCTGGCAAGTACCTCTGATTATGTGGCAAGGATCTCTGAATTATTAGGTGTAGAGCAGACTTCTGGATTATTAGGTGTAGAGCAGACTAATGTCTTTTCTGATAGAATTGATTCTCATTTCAGCTCTATCACAATTGAATCCTATAAAGTTTTCAAGAATTTATGCTTCGATAAACTTGCTCGTATCAATCTTGTGGCTGGTTTGAACAATTCTGGAAAGACCTCCTTGCTTGAAGCTATTTATCTGCTTGCCCGCCAGAATGATTTCAACGGCATTCTTGGAGTAATTCAGAGGCGCGGGAAAATCCCTGAAGAGCGCATACAGGCAGAATGGCTTGTGAATCAGATTGCAAGGCCGATTGCCATAAAAGGCGTTTTTGACGGCAAACTGGCCGATGTAACTATATCTGTCATTCAGGAAAGTAATGCCTCTCTGGATATGTCAAAGTATCTGAAATCGGTAGAAATCGCCTCTAATTTTGACAATCACAAACAAGAATCTATGACCCGAATTTTCAAAGGTCAGGAGAGGGTGTCGCTGGCTGATTCCATTAAACTCCTGTGCAACGCAATATACAGCAGTCCATTCTTTATGAATGAACCCCGTCATTATTCAACTTTTTATCATGCGAGCGTCCGTTCCAAGTCACTCCCTAAGATATTCGATTTCATAAGGCAAGAGATTGTGCCTACCATTAGTGACATCCGTTTAATTGTAGACTCCTATAGATTCCTTGTAACCGATTCACGGTTTGATGAGCCCCTTGATCTTACATCCTATGGAGAAGGACTTCAACGCATATTCTTTATGTCGCTTCTTTTTGCATCAGCCCAAAATGGTATTTTATTGATTGATGAGTTTGAAAATGCCATCCATGTTGATCTTATGGCAAGATTTGCCCCCTTTGTCTATAAGCTCGCCATAGAATTTAATGTTCAGGTATTTTTAACCAGCCATAGCAAGGAGTGCATTGATTCGTTTGTGCAAAATATAGATAAGAAAGAAGACATATCCTTACATGCCCTGATTCCATCGCCGGAAAAAGCCATAGATCATTGGGAAACCGGAGGTCAGGAATACTCGACACTTCTGCGCGTTGCCGATGTTGATTTGAGGAAGGCACAATGACTGAAAGTATCAATGCCCTTCTTATATTCTGTGAGGGACCGCATGATATAGCTTATGTCAGAATGGTTATGCAAAAACTGCTGTATTTTGAAAAAGAAGAAGTGCTGTTTAAAGAGCTTCCCTCACCTTTTCATAAACTACTCAAGCAAACTGTAAACACACACGCGGCTAAGGAGTTGCATTTGGATATGGCCCATAAGTTTTTTCTACCAGATACCATTCTTCGAAATGGTAATCATTTGATGTTGCTATTCAACTGCGGTGGGAAAGGTCAATATGATAAAGTAAGGACTTTAATTTCTGATTATATTCCGGCCATGAAGGTTGCTCCGCGCTTAGCTGAGGGAACAAAAGAGGTTGTTGATTCTATTCGATATTTGTTTGTCTATGATGCTGACGCTGAAGGAATCGAAGGTATTATTAAGAGTGTTAACAACAACTTTAGCTCTATAAACAATGCGAGTTTTATCAACACTGAATGGAAAAAATCTTCTCACTCAGACTTTGGCAGAGTTGCAGGCGATAAAGCTGTTTACGTGTGGGGAGAAAATCCAGCCAGAGGAACATTAGAAGATATTCTTATCCCATTATTTACTAAAGATCAAAAAACATTAATGGGTGATGCAAAAGCCGCAGTTGTTAAGATGTTTCCTCGGGATACAGGTAACGCCGACCCCGCCATTGCTGTGCCAGCGATGGCAAAGCAAAGCAAATCAATTTTGACTTTAGTTGGACAGGGGAAAAAGCCTGGTTTTTCAATGAGTGTTATTATTGAACAAGCGGAATTGCTGGAAGACACGACGCTTAAGACAGATTCGACAACAAAAGAATTCACTAATTTCGTAGCTGAATTCATAGGACTGTCTGTATGAACGTTATATGATTACTGACGCTATCGTTTTGTTGTGTCCCTCTGCACTTTTGTAAATTACTGAATAAAACGGCGGAAACATAAGTAGTGTTTCCGCCGTACGTAAACTAAATTATCTCTCTACTAACATCGCAAAGCCCATGCCGCCGCCGATGCACATGGTGATTATGGCATTCTTATGGCCCTTGCGTTTCATCTGATTCATGCAGGTTACGAGCTGTCTTGCGCCCGTGGCTCCGATAGGGTGGCCAAGCGAGATGCCGCTGCCAAGTTCGTTAGGCTTATCGTTTGAAAGCCCTAATTCCCTCACGCAGGCGATGGCCTGTGAGGCAAAGGCCTCGTTGAGTTCCCAGCAATCTATGTCTTTGGCCGTCATCTTGTTGTCCTTCAGGAGTTTTCTCACGGCAGGTATCGGCCCTAACCCCATATAGGCAGGGTCAACGCCGCCGGTGGCAAAGCCCTTTATCTTTACAAATGGCTCAAGGCCGTATTCCTTTGCCTTCTCCGCTGACATCAGTAAAACCGAGGCGGCGCCGTCGTTTATCCCGGAGGCGTTTCCAGCCGTCACTGAGCCGTCTTTTTTGAAGGCGGGTTTCATCTTCGCAAGTTTCTCCATGGATGTATCCATAGGTCTTTCGTCTGTGTCAATTATGGTGTCTCCCTTGCGGCCCTTAATTACTACGGGGACTATCTCCTTTGCGAATGTGCCGCTTGTTATGGCCGCGCGCGCCCTTGTATGGCTCAGAAGGCTCAGCTCATCTTGTTCCTGCCTGCTTATGCCGTATAAATCCACTATGTTCTCTGCCGTTATCCCCATGTGATAGCCATAAAATATCTCATACAGGCCGTCAAATACCATGAGGTCGTGTATCTCGCCTATGCCGGTCAGCGCCATGCGATAACCCCATCTGGCCTGCAACAGCGCAAAGGGGATATTGCTCATGCTCTCCATTCCACCTGCGATGACTACATCCGCCTGCCCGCTCATTATTGAGGCGGCCCCAAGGGCAACTGATTTAAGACCCGAAGAGCATACCTTGTTTATTGTGTAGGCGGGGGTTTCTTTTGGCACTCCAGCCCTGATCATTGCCTGCCTTCCGGGATTCTGGCCTTGTCCGGCCTGCACTACGTTGCCCATAATCACCTCATCTACGGCGATGGGCTTAAGGGAATCAGCATAGTCGTGATATTTCTTTTCAAGGTCAGTCATTCCCTGCCCTTTCAACTTATCAGGCGCAAAGTCCTTTGCTGAGTCACTCTCAACAGGCCTCAGGCCCACTTTCCTCAACGTCTCCTTAATCACAAGCGCGCCAAGGTCAATCGCGGTGACATCTTTCAACGAACCGCCAAATGCCCCAACCGGCGTCCTAACTCCACTTACCACAACAACTTCTCTCATACCTTCTCCTCCTTACATTTAATGACGGCATTGTTTCATGCCGCAAATCTCAAGCCACGGCTAACCGCAATTACTCCCCCAAATATGCAGGCAACCGCATTCTAAATATGCTATAATATCATCTATTGCACTGACTTATGTCAAGTATGCGGGGCAGGGTGTGTCGTACCAAAGAGGATAATGCTTACTACGATATACCGGTTATGTTTGTCACAGCCCCTGATGATGAGAATAATGAAACAACCGGCCTTGAACTCGGCGCGGTTGATCATATTACAAAGCCGTTTAAGTCGAATTTCGTTAAACTCAGGGCAAAAAACCAGATCGAACTGAAACGGCGGCGCGATATTCTATCAAGGCTTTCTTCGACAGACGGACTAACAGGCATAGCGAACCGCCGTTTTTTTGACGATTTTCTTAAACAGGAGTGGATCATGAGGTGCATGAGGTTCACCTATGCGTAGGTGAACCTCATGATGACATCGTTATTTTTCACATTCCGAGGCAACTACCACGCAATTATGATCGCAGTTCTCGATGGCTTTTTCGTCTGCTGTCTCTTTATCCGCGCCCCATCCAACTCCAAAGTACTTAGTGCTCATAGCAACAGCGCCGCAGGACTCAAACCAGACGCGGAACTTACAGTCTGTACCACCGTGGTTCTTACACGCCTTCATCGCACATGCCTTCGCCGTGTCTTTATCGGCCGCACCAGTACAAACACCATACATTTCCTCTTCCTCGGAAATTGCAATCGCCCCTGTGGCAAATACCTTCTCCGAATAGCCGACGCTGGCAATCAGCACCAACACCAGCAAATACACAATTTTTTTCATATTGACCTCCAGATAGAATTTATAGGCGGTAAGACCGCCCTCTGTTAGAATGAACTGTGCGGGTACGTTACCAGCACTACTGCCAGAAAGTCAAGATGTTTTAAGCCAAAATGGAAATGCCCTATTAGGTAAATTACCGGCATTGTATCCATCTGGCTGTACAGTTTATGTCACTCTAAGTGTCTTGTTTGGAAAGTGCTTATTTTGATTGTTGTAACTGCCTGTCGTTTAGTGGCTGGACAGGTCTGGCGTTGCTGCCGACAACAGCGATAAACTTATCTATCTGAGCCTTCGAAACTTCTATGGGGCTGTTGACAACATTCCAACTTACGCCTTCGCTGCATGGCGGTGTGGTCAAAGACCCGCTGTAAACGAAAAGACTATCCATTTTAGGCAAAAGGGCAGACGCGTTGATGTTTACCGATGGTACGGACTTTTCCTCATTGACCTTATCGGGCAGATTGTCCCATAGTGTCTTTATAGCGGCGTTTTCCTTGCCCTCGGCCATGAACACACCCAAAACTGCCAGTTCACCCTTGTCGTTTTTGTGCACTAAATGCAGTTCCATGGGATATGACTTGCCTGTAACGGTATGTTCGCTTGGGTGGTGAAAATGAAACTGAACCAACTGGTAAGTAATTCCGTTTATAGCAATGGTACTGCCAGGGGCATAATTAACCTGTATAGTGTGGCCGTTGTTGATTATCTTTAACGGGACTGCTTTATAATCAACCTTGTAAGCAATCTTTTTATCGGCGTTTTTCGATTCTTTAATGTCAACTGGAGACTGGTGTTTGCCAGTTTTACATACCGCATACTCAGTTGACAGCTCTCCCCATTTAACAGGTCCGCTATCGCCTTCATATGTCCAGTGTGCCTGATGTCCCTCCTTCGCATGTTCCGCTTCTTTATCTCCGGCAAAACCACTCCCCGCAAAGACAAACAACGCTGCAAACAAAATACACCCATAAACCCCAATACTTCTCGTGTTAAATCTGTTTTTCATCCTAACGGCCATAAATACGATCCTCCATCTGTTTTTTTTATGACACAAATAGTGGGAATCCCACCATTTATATTATACCAATTTTTTCAGGGTTATCAACCTTTCAGATATGAAACTCACCAGCTCGTCCAGTCCCTGGTGAGCCACGGCTGAGATTGCGAAAAATGGAATTTCATGTTCGGCACAGTGCTGCCTTAAAATGTCCAGCCGCTGCCCCGCCCCTGCGATATCGAGTTTAGTGCCCACGACTACTTGTTCTTTAGAGATTAGTGTCTCATGGTAAAAACCCAGCTCCTGATTAATTACTCCAAGTATGTCAACAGGGTCATCTTCAATATGTTCTGATATATCCACCAGATGAATCAGCAGCGAGGTTCTCTCGGCATGGCGCAAAAACTGCAGTCCAAGTCCTGCCCCATCATGCGCCCCCCCGATGATTCCCGGAATATCGGCCACGGTAAAACTCATGTAATCTTTCAGCTTCACCACGCCAAGGTTGGGCACAAGGGTGGTGAATGGATATGGCCCTATCTTTGGCCTTGCCGCCGAGATTGCCGCAATCAGTGTGGACTTACCAGCATTGGGCATCCCGATTAGTCCCGCGTCGGCAATTAATTTTAACTCAAGGATGAGGCCGGCCTCTTCGCCGTCTTCGCCGGGTTGGGCAAACTTTGGGGACTGGTATGTTGAGCTTTTAAAGTGGGCATTGCCCTTGCCCCCTCTTCCCCCTTTTAGAACGACGGCCTCTTGAGCGTCTGCCGTCAGGTCTGCAATTATCTCCTCTGTGGTGGCGTTTTTGACTACCGTGCCGGTGGGAACCTTGATTATGAGGTCTTCCCCTGCGGCACCGTGCTTGTTGCTTCCCTTGCCGTGGCCGCCGTTTCTGGCCTTGTAGTGCTTTTTATATCTATGGTCAAGCAGGGTGTTTAACTGCGCGTCCGCCCTGAAGATTATATCTGCGCCCTTGCCGCCGTCACCACCGTCCGGGCCGCCTTTGGGTTTGAATTTTTCCCTGAGAAAACTTATACATCCCCTTCCGCCATGGCCAGCCTTTGCGTAAACACTTACATAATCTACAAATTTCATAACCCGCCCGATGAGATTGGTGCCCCCGCGTGGCGGGTAGCGCCAGATAAGTTGCCGCAAAAAATAAAAACGGGGAGCATGACCTCTCCCCCCGTTAAAACATAATTATATCCTATTTGTCTCAGGCTTGAACCGCTAAGGGATATACGCTTATTTTCTGCCTCGTCTTGTCCTTTCTCTCGAATTTAACAACGCCGTCCACTTTTGCGAACAACGTATCGTCAGAGCCTATGCCTACGTTTGTGCCGGGGTGAAACTGCGTGCCGCGCTGCCGGACAAGGATGCTGCCAGCGGTGACGGCCTGGCCACCGTATCTCTTAATCCCCAGACGTTTCGCCTTGCTGTCTCTTCCGTTTCTTGTACTTCCAACACCTTTTTTGTGTGCCACGGTTAACCTCCGATTATATCTTCAATCTTTATCTTTGTATATGGCTGCCTGTGGACTATGTGTTTTCTGTGGGCCTTTCTCGGTTTCATTTTAAATACCTCAACCTTCTTATCCCTGCCGCCAGAAACCACCTGGGCCTTTACCGTCGCGCCCTCCACGTATGGCTTTCCTATGAATAACTTCTCATCTTTATAAAGCAACAGCACTTTATCAATTGTGATAGAGTCGCCATCGTTACCCTCGATTTTTTCCACCTTAAGTATCTCATTGTTTACAACCCTGTGCTGCTTACCGCCCATCTCTATTATAGCGTACATCGTGTACCGGCCTCCTTGCGTAAAATTAAGCTCTCACTAATCATACTAGAATAGATATTAGAGCATAAATTATATTATTTTGTCAAAATTAAATTATGGAGCGCGCCGTGAGCTATTGGCACGAGGCAGGGCCAACGTCACATGACGTTATTGGCCTGCCGTTTTTGTCCCTAAGTGTCACGCCCCAACTGTCGCCCACCGGCTCAATAGTCGCAAACCCGAAGGTTGACACGCTCTTTATGTCTTTCAGGGTCTTTAAACCGATTCTGTAGCCCCGCACTTTTGCCGATATGGCGGGGTCGGGCAGGGTGCCGCTATTACCAACGATAAACTGAGGCGGTGTGCCTTGTTCGTTAAAGCTGAACATATCAAACACGCTAAGGTGCCCGGAGATAATCATATCGTACTTCGAGAGTAAGGCGTCCCATTGGGCAGACCTGAACGCGGTTTGAAGCGTGTGGTTCAGTGTAGAGAGGCTGTCCTGATGATTTGCCTCATTTGGGTTTTGAGCCAGTGCCCAAATCGGCCTGTGGGTAAGAAACCATCGGTGCCTTGAGGCGGTGTTTTCGTATGTCTTAATGTATGAGGAATATTTGCCGGCTTTAGCCGCCGCGTATGAGGCGTCGTCAGCGCTTGTGGAGTCCATTACGCTCAGCGTGAGGGTATCAAGGACGACGTTATAAGGCTGCGAGAAATTCTCACATCTCTCTGAGTATGGAAATGGGTCAAGAAGCCGAAACCATCCCTTTGGATTAAGTACGCAGTTTTCTCTGTCGCCCCTTAAGAATATCCACGGGGCAGCGGGCAGCAGATTGCGCGCGGGTAAGAAGAGGTCTGCCTCCCATGTGTCCCATATGTCGCCATGAGGACTTCTGCGGCATCCATCGTTGTCATAGGGGCAGAGGGAGTCTCTGTACGTATAATCCCCTACATGGATGATTAAGTCTGGCTTATATCGGGTGGCCGCCTCGGCAATATCTGGAAATGGCCACGCGGCGCTGTTATTACAGGACTGCGCGTCATCGTCAGTAATCTTGCACCCCGTGTCTCCTATTACCAAAATGCGGGAGGGCGATTTTTTTAACAATGGCAGTGCCGTGCCCTCAACAGATACGCTTTTTGCCTCAGGAGGGATTTCTACCTCACACACCGTAACCTCCCATTTGCCCTTCTCTTCGATGGTTATGTTTGCAGGGCGTTTACGCATGGATACGGGTGCTGAGTCAATGGCGGCGTCAGGGCATATAGTCCCTTTTGTCACAGCCCTAGCAATGGCACTGCCGTTAGGGCCAAGCTCCACCCACTTATATAAGGGCTTAGAATACGTCGCCGGTGGTGGCTGCACGGCGCTCCCGCCGCACTGAGACAGAAACGGCAGGATAAACACCCAGCAGAGTATGCTTTTTAGTAAATAAAGTTGTTTTTTCACGGCGTAACGGTATGATAATACAAACACGGTGATAAGTCAAGCGCAATTGAAATTGGGCAGCGATTCTCGGTGAAGGCAAGAACGATACTGGTAGTATGTATAGTATAATC
>NZ_JBJUSG010000102.1:0-13752 GCF_046044395.1 Candidatus Magnetominusculus dajiuhuensis
GGGGGGGGGGGGGCTGCTTTACTATTGTGACACAGTCTGTTCACGGGAATGACAGACAAGGGGAGACGGAATCAGGTTGTCATTCCTGCGAAAGCAGGAATCCAGTCTTCAAAGGTGGACATAAAAGGGACATATTTATTCATTTTGCAATTGGCTCGGTCGTGTGTTGATTTTACCCGTATAGATATGTCAATATTAGTGCGCTCGGGTTGCGTCTGCACGGGTAGGGTGTGTGTTGTTGGGAAGTTATAAATCAAGGGAGAGTAAGGGCTGAATGGTTGAGGGGCACAATGGCGCTGAAAAGCAAAAGAATGTAGGAAGTTATCTGAACTATTCAAGGTTTACTGTCTTCATGGCGGCGGTTGCCTTAGCCTTGCTGGTATTTACGGCCGTCTCGACTAAAAATAGCGAGATGACAAAACTTCACAAGTACGCGTTAGGGCAATTAAATACGTATAACAGAAATTTGCTGGATATGTTAAACATTTATGAGACCTTCCCTAAGTTACTATCAGAGCGTCCTACCGTTATAGAATTTGTAAGACATCCCGGCAGGGCGGCAAATATAAATGATTACTTGCTTAGATTCAATGACTCGGCAGGGTCAGAGTCAACTTATGTAATGAATGCGGACGGTATTGTGATAGCTACGAGTAACTTCAAAAAACCACAGAGTTTACTCGGCAAGGATTTAAGGTTTAGAGAATATTTCCGAAGCGCCATAAAAGGAACGCCCTTCCGGTTTGTAGCCGTAGGCGTTTATACGAAAACCCCGGGTTATTATGTATCATATCCTATAAGGAGCGGTAGGCAGATAATAGGTGTTGTCGTAGTAAAATACCTGATACAACTATTTACGCTTCATAACGCGGGTCACGATGAGATTTTTATGCTTGTGGATAGAAACGGCATTATTTTTCACTCCAGCGACAAGAGATATACTTTTAACAGCCTGGTCAAGCTGCCGGATAATGTGCTGAAAGAGATTAAGGACATCAGGCAATATGAAAATATTCCTTTATTGCCACTGCCGATTATAAAGAAATCGCAAAATAGCGGCATAACCACTGTTACCCTTGGCCAACCGGCACAATCAAAATCTGATAATCAAACGAAAGAGACACAATACGTGGAGGCAAGGGCGCAAAATAAGGATGCCGACTGGACAATGATTTTCCTTGTCAGCACCGCCTCTGTTACTAAAGATATTATTAATCATTGCTCATATGTATTGCTGGCGATGGTCGTGGTTTATCTGATTGGCATATTCGCGCTGTACAGGGCTAAATCAAAAGGCACGTTATTGAGTAGCTATAATGATTTATTGGAACAAAAGAAAGAGACAGAGACCCATGTAAAGGAACAGGAGATTATAAAGTCTATCCTCAATGTATCGTTATCGTCCGATTCTCTTGAGGTGCTGCTGCAAAAGATATTGGAACTTATACTGCTCAACCCATGGATTTCATTACAAGCTAAGGGGTGTATCTTTATTAACGATGAGGACTCCGGCGAACTCAAAATAGTGGCGTCTCAGAATTTCAGAGAAGACCAGTTAGTGGTGTGCTCACCGCTGCCCTACGGTAAATGTCTTTGCGGGCAGGCTGCCTCTACAAGGGATATAGTATTTTCGCAAGACGACGAGACAGACGAAAAACACACCGTCAAATACGACAGTATCGCCCCCCACGGCCATTACTGTGTGCCCATCATTTCAGGCGACAGATTACTGGGTGTATTCAATGTTTACCTGAACAAAGGGCACGAACGAAAAAAAGATGATGACGTATTTTTAAAGACAATAGCGCGTACGATTGCCGGTGTTGTCATTCGCAAAGAGGCCGAAGAGAAGATAAATCAAAGTTTTTTGATCCAAAATGTCATAAATTCGATATTACAATTATCAATACAGTTCTTATCACTGAAGGAATATCTTGAGAAATTTCTCGAGCTGATAAGCACCGTGCCCTGGTTATCCACAAAATCCACGGGATGTATCTTTTTGATAGGAAATGACCCCGATGAGCTGGAGATGGCGGTTCACAGGGGGCTTGCCCCGCAGTTGTTACACTTATGCAGGCGTGTGCGCATGGGCAGTTGCCTGTGTGGACAAAGCGCCTCAACAGGTAAGGTGATATTTACCTCTGCAATGGATGCCCAACATGAGGTTAATTATGAGGGCATAGGCGCTCATGGGCATTATTGTGTCCCTGTTAAGGTAGAGGGGAGGGTAATCGGCGTAATAAACCTGTACGTAGAGGAGGGCCACGAGCGAACAGCGCTGGAGGAAGACTTCCTTGTGTCTGCCGCCAACACCTTATCAGGCATCATTGAGCGTAAACGTATGGAAGAGAAACTGGAGTATATGGCCAATAACGACGCCCTCACCGGATTGCCTAACAGAATACTGTTTTTTGACAGGTTAGGACATGAAATAAAAAGCAGCACACGTTATGGATACATGCTTGGAGTTCTCTACATAGACATAGATAATTTTAAATTGATCAACGACACAATGGGACACGACGCTGGAGACAAGTTAATAAAATCAATTGCCGATAGACTGCTTAAAAGTATTCGGGAATCTGACACCGTATCACGGATGAGCGGCGATGAGTTTACGGTGATACTATCGAATGTGAGTAATGTCAACCAGATAGAGACTGTTTCAAATAAACTATTAGCGTCTCTAAAGGAACCCTATGATGTTAATGGTCAAACTCACACCTTAACGGCAAGCATAGGCATAAGCGTTTTCCCGTCGGACTCCAACAGCGCGGGTGAGCTGCTCAAACACGCCGACACTGCCATGTCTCACGCAAAGAACGCGGGCAAAGATATTTGTCTGTTATTTAATCCCGAAATGGATGAGGCGCTGAACCAGCGCATAGCGCTTGAGAAAGAACTCCGTTTTGCAATCGAGCGCGATGAGCTGGTTGTTCACTACCAGCCACAGATAGACATCTCAACGGGCAGGATAATAGGGGCAGAGGCACTGGTGCGCTGGCAGCATCCACAGAAGGGGCTGCTCTATCCTGATAAATTCATAACCATAGCAGAGGATACAGGACTAATTATACCGCTTGGCGAACAGGTGCTTTACAAGAGCTGCAAACAAAATATCGCATGGCAAAACGAGGGGCTGCCACCCATAGTGGTTGCCGTTAATGTATCAACCACTCAGATATCATGGAACTATGATCTGGCGGACATGGTATTTGATGTGTTGGATAAGACAAAGATGCCGCCGGGTTATTTAGAATTAGAGATTACCGAGAGTTTTTGTATGCAAAACGTTGACAGCACGGTTTCGATGCTGCACAGATTTAACGCTAAGGGTATCCAGGTGGCAATAGACGATTTCGGCACCGGCTATTCGTCGTTGAGTTATTTAAAGCATCTGCCGTTTAAGAAGCTGAAGGTGGACAGGTCATTTGTAAATGAAATTACAAAGAATCAGGATGATTTGACAATCGTCAAGACGATTATAGATATGTCGCACAACCTGAGATTAAAGGTAATCGCCGAAGGAGTGGAAACTGCGGAGCAGTTAGAGATTTTACGCGCCCTCGGGTGTGATGAGGTGCAGGGGTATCTCTTTAGCAAACCGGTTACAGCGGAGAAATTCGCGGCTTTATTAAAAGACGAAGGGGGGTAACCCCCCTTCACCCGTATTTTTGCCAACGTTTTGTCTATTGATTTCCGGCTGCCGCTCGTTGGCGGCTTCAGTGCTCCGGGTGGGGGCAGCCGTGCTGGCTGTATTATATTAACTAAAATATGAAAAAACTTGTCATCGTATCAATTGCAACAATGGTCTTGGCCATGATGGTATTTCTATTTGTCGAGCTGTACGTGCCGGTCAGTTATAACGCGGACGAGCTGGAGGTGCAAATCCCAAAGGGTTGCTCCCTTAGGCGCGCTATTGATATACTTAAGGAAAAGGGAATTTTGAGGGGACTTTCAATTGTGTTTTATGTCGCTAAATACAAGGCCATTGACAGGGATTTAAAGCCCGGATTTTATGTTTTCCATACAGGTTCAACCCCCCTTTCAGTCCTCGCCATCCTCATCAAGGGCGACACGGTAAAGGTAAGGCTGATGATTATCCCCGGTGAGACTGTCAAAGATGTCGCAGCCAAGTTCCCGTCACTCAATAGCTCCGTGCCGGATGAGTTTCTCAACCTCGCCTCTGATAAGGACTTTCTGAACTCTATTGACATCAAGGCATCCTCAGCGGAGGGTTATCTGTATCCTGAGACATATATATTTGATAAGGGCGTAACCCCAAAGGAGGGCATCACGCTCATGGCGCACCTGCTGAGGAAAAACTATCCACAGGATTTCAGGGACAGACTAAGTGCAATCGGCCTGACAGAGCATCAGCTTTTGACGCTCGCCTCTATCGTCGAAAAAGAGGCAAAGGCGGATACAGACCGTCCCCTTATTGCCGCGGTTTACCTCAACAGGCTTCGCATTGGAATGCCACTTCAGGCCGATCCCACCTGCATCTATGGCGTTAAGGATTTTAAATATGGCATATCCGCGGGCGACCTCCACAACGACACACCATATAACACTTACCGGCACACGGGGCTTCCGCCCGGTCCTATCGCGTCGCCTTCTCTGAAATCCATAACTGCGGCACTACACCCCGCAGATGTGCCCTATCTATATTTCGTATCAAAAAAGGACGGGACACATTTCTTCTCAGAAACCTACACACAACACAAAGAGGCCATAGGAAGATACACAGGGAAATCCCCTGTCAGCCATGTTATTGCGGCTACGCCGAAAAAAACAAAAGCCAAACATAACCCAAATTCCCGTAAACACAAAAAAAGGAGATAACCACAACCCATGCCTCAAATACTCGGAACAACCCGCAAAACGACCCGCACTATATACGTTGGCACAGTCGCAGTAGGTGGTGACGCCCCTGTTAGTGTTCAATCAATGACAAAGACGCCCACGACCGATATACAGGCGACCGTAAACCAGATAGCGGCGCTCAGAGAGGCAGGCTGCGAGATAATCCGTATAGCAGTTTTGAACGCCGCCGCCGCGGATGCCCTTGGCCAAATCAAACGCGCCGCCACCATCCCCATCATAGCCGATATACACTTTGACTGGAAGCTGGCCTTAAGGGCCATTGCTAACGGCGTGGATGGGCTGAGGATAAATCCGGGCAATATTGGGGCGCTGTGGAAGGTAAAAGAACTTGTAAGCGCCTGTAAGGACAAGGGAATCCCCATAAGAATTGGCGTAAATGCCGGTTCACTGCAAAAAGACATCTTGCAAACATATGGCCATCCCACGCCTGAGGCAATCGTGGAAAGCGCGCGCAGACACATCGAAATCCTTGAGGGCATGGATTTCAACCTCATTAAGGTATCCCTCAAGGCGTCTAACGTGCCGTCAACGGTGGAGGCATACAGAACATTTTCACGCACCTACGACTACCCGCTTCACATAGGCGTGTCGGAGGCCGGGCCGCCCCCCGCTGGAATAATAAAGAGCGCGGTTGGCCTTGGTATCCTGCTTTATGAGGGCATAGGGGACACAATGAGAGTCTCCCTGACTGCCCGGCCGGAGGAGGAGGTCAAGACCGCCTACTCGATATTGCGCTCCCTTGGCCTGAGAAAACACGGCATTGATATAATATCATGCCCTACATGTGGCCGCACGAGGATTGACCTTATCAACCTCGTGAGGGAGGCCGAAAGTAGGCTCAAACCCCTGAACAAAAACATCACAGTTGCCATAATGGGCTGTGAGGTAAACGGTCCGGGTGAGGCAAAAGAGGCCGACGTAGGGATAGCTGGTGGCAATGGGGTAGGGCTGTTGTTCAAAAAAGGGGTTGTCATTAAGAAGGTCATGGAATCGGAACTGCTTGACTGCCTGGTAGAAACAATTGAAGGACTGCCGGAGCACTGAAGCCGCCAACGAGCGGCAGGTGGAAATTAAAGGACAAAACGTGGCGAGATTTACGGGGTGAAGGGGGGTTACCCCCCCTTCGTCGTTAATCCTTTAATCTTTGGACTTTGTCATGTATCAATCCTGAACTCAGCGCCGCCTTCTACGTTTGATACTGAGAGCTGCCAGCCCATGTTGGTCTCTATTATTGTCTTGGACATGTACAGACCGATGCCCGTGCCCTTATCCGGCGCCTTCGTTGTAAAATATGGCTTGAATATCTTGTCTATCATACCTTCGGGGATGCCGCCTCCGGTGTCGCGTATAGTAATTGTTATCCTGTCGTCCTTGCGAACTGTGATGTCAATCTTATTTTCAGTTCCTTTGTCTTTGCGGCTGAGTATTGCATCTTTTGAATTACTTATAAGATTTAATACAACCTGCTTGAATTCGTTTGGGTAGCCGGTTACGGTGAAATCATCCCCTTTGAGCCAGAGCTTCAGAGCGATGCCGCTTTTAGCGAAATAGGGGGAGAACATGGAGATTACCTCTTCGACCGCATCTCTCACATTAAACCGAATCTTTTCTTTTGAGGGACGAAGGAAATTCCTGAAATCATCGGCTGTCCTAAGCATAAAGTCTGTTTGACTTATTATTGTAGTTACAGAGGAATGTAGATATTCCTTGTCAAGCTGATTATGAGTAAAGGCGTCTTCAAGGTCTTGAGCCGTTGCTGAGATTGCGTTTAACGGCTGCTTCCACTGATGGGCTATCATGCCGAGCATTTCACCCATTGCCGCCATTTTGGACTGTTGTACGAGTATCTGCTCACCACCTCGGCGTTTAGCTGTCTCCTCTTCCACCTTTTCTTTTAATGACCTTTGCAGAAAGTACAGATTCAGGTGCGTGCCCACGCGGGAGATTACTTCCTCCTTCTGAAAGGGTTTACAGATATAGTCAACCCCGCCGCATTTGAACGCGTTGACCTTTTCGGCCACATCTGTGAGGGCGCTTATAAAAATCACGGGAATACCTGCCGTGAGGGCGTTGGCCTTCAGACGGCGGCATACCTCGTAACCGTCCATATCAGGCATCATTATATCAAGAAGGATTAAGTCCGGCATGTGTTTGACTGCCATATCAAGGGCCTCCTGCCCGCCGTATGCCATCAACACCACAAAGCCGGCAGACTGAAGCTGTACCGAGAGCAGTTTTACGTTTATCGGCTGGTCGTCAACAGCTAAAACGCAACCCTTATTTTCCATCGGCCTGACCCGTGAAGAATGACGAAACTGTCTCCAGAAATTCCTTATACCTTACGGGCTTGGACACATAGCCGTCGCATCCGGCGTCTCGCATACGCTGCTCATCTCCCTTCATCGCAAAGGCAGTGAGGGCAACCACCCTGATATGCCTTGTTGAGTCGTCCTGCTTTAACATCTTCGTAGCGGTGAGGCCGTCAATATCGGGAAGCTGAATGTCCATAAGAATGACTACGGGTTGAGCCTCTTTGGCAATCCTGATTCCATCGGTGGCGTTGTCGGCCTCAAGCACTGTGTAGCCGCTTCGCCGGAGGATCTCAGACGCCAGTTTCATGTTTAATGGATTATCCTCTATAATCAGTATTTTCTTCATATTTTTACATCCGGTGCCTGCGTTTGCACATGGCCTCTGCCCCGCATAGCCCGCCTTGCCTCGGCAATCAGGTCCATCTTGTCAAACCGCCCCTTATTTACAATCTTAAGGACATTATGGTTCAGCGCCCTACGGTCTTCCTCCGTTATTACCTTAGCGGTGAGGATTATGATATATATTGACGCGGTCTCGGGCAGTTCCTTCAGGCAGCGCACGACATCGAAGCCTGTCACCTCTGGCATCATCAAATCAAGCAGTATCAAATCCGGCAGCTCGCGTCTTGCCGTATCAATGGCCTCCTGTCCGCCGTATGCCCTGAATACCGAGCAGTTTTCATACTGAAGATAAAGGGATACGATTTCAACCGCCTTAGGGTCGTCATCCACCACGAGCACCTTTAATTGCCCTGTCAGGTCTTCAGGTACAATTCCGATTTGCCTGACGGCCTCAATAAGCTCGTCCTTTGATACCGGCTTTTGCAGTACATTGGACGCCCCAAGGGAAAAACCCTTGGATTTGTCGTTCAACATAGATATTATCAGCACTGGGATATGTTTTGTGGCCTCACCTTCCTTTACATTCTTGAGAAAATCCAACCCGTTCATGTCTGGAAGCATGATGTCAAGGGTGATGAGGTCGGGGATTTCCTGCGCCGCAAGGGCAAGCCCTTGCGCTGCGGTTGAGGCACGAATTGTCCTATAACCCTCTGAGCCAAGCTGGATACTTAATAGCTCGGCTGACTTAGGGTCGTCCTCTACGATAAGCACAAGCGGTTCTTTTATTTCTTTGGGTAATTGTTCGGGCGGTGAGTCAGGCACTTCCTCAACCGGATGGCTCATCTCTGGCAGTTCAGCATCCGACACATCCTCCCTGTAAGGGATTTTGAAGGTAAACTTGCTGCCCTTGCCCTCCTCGCTCTCAACGCCTATCGTACCGCCGTGCAGCTCAACCAGCCGTTTCACCATCGCAAGGCCCAGCCCTGTGCCCTCATATTTTCGCGAAAGCGAGCCGTCTATCTGCTCAAATGGCCGAAAGAGTTTCTTCATCCCCTCTTCTGACATGCCGATTCCAGTGTCGGTGACGGATATCTCAAGAAATTTTCTGTTATCCACAGCGATGGCGTCGGCGTTCAAAGTTACCGTCCCATTGGCGGGGGTGAATTTAACCGCGTTAGAGAGCAGATTATAGACGATTTGTTTAAATTTCCTCGCGTCTGCAAACATATGCCCAACAGATTCCTGTACGTTGAGTTTAATGGCTATATTGTGAGCGTGAGCCTTTTCTTTTATTATTGAGAGGCTGTTTCCAAGCATATAGGGGATATCAAGCCTGTCAAGGTCAAGGGTCATCTTGCCGGCCTCTATCTTTGAGAGGTCAAGGATGTCGTTAATAAGAGACAGCAGATGCTGTCCGCTGGTAAATATATCGGTTACGTACTCTTTCTGGCCATCTCCAAGGTCGCCCAGGACGCCGTCTTTGAGTATCTCCGAAAACCCGATAATCGCGTTAAGCGGCGTTCGAAGCTCATGGGACATGTTTGCCAGAAACTCTGACTTCAGCCTGTTTGACTCCTCCAGTTGAGTGTTCTTTCTGGCTATCTCATCGCCCCTTAATTTTACCTGTTCCGTCAGCTCTTTCATATCGTTATACTGTTTTAAGCTCTGGAGGGAAATGCCGATGTTTATCGTAAGCCGCTCAATAAACCCCCTGTCAAGGTCGGTAAGCGGAGCGACTGACGCCACCACAAGGACGCCCATTACCCTGCCCTGATGGAAGACGGGCTGGACGATTACGGCCTGAGGGGCTATGGAGATAAGCCCCGTTTCTATTGTAAGGGGAAACTGTTCGCTGCCTGTTATCTCAATGGCGCGTCCGCTGACAATGGACTGTCCGACTATCCCCTCCGAAAGGCCGAATTCCTTTCTTAGAGAGCCTGACACACCGTAGGATGAGTCACACACGAGCAACCCTGCCCACTCGTCGTATGAATAAAAGGCGAGGCTGGGATATGACAGGGATTCTGACAGCAGCGCCAACATATCCGACATGGCCTGTTTCTGGTCGAAGGTCGTGCTGAATATAGACATTGCCCTGGCATACACCGAATCGTAGCGGTACCTTGCCTCAAGCTCGGCGTTCTTTTTAGCGGACTCAGCCTCGGCTAATTTCCTCGCCGTTACGTCATTTTTTATCGCTACAAAATGTGTCACGTTTCCATTTTCGTCTTTTATCGGGGTAATCGTCGCGTCTTCATAGTAAATCCCGCCGTTTTTCTTTTTGTTGCTGAACTCGCCGTGCCAGATGCTCCCGCCAACAATGGTATCCCATAGCTCCTTATAGTAAGACCTTGGCTGGAGGCCTGATTTGAGTATCCGCGGATTCTTTCCAATCGCCTCAGCGCGGCTGTAGCCGGAGACACGCTCAAAGGCCGGGTTGACGTATTCAATAACCCCGTTACTGTCCGTTATTACTACAGACTCCGACGACTGCTCTATGGCATTGGAGAGTTTCTGCATCGCCTTCTCCGTCTTAACCCTTTCTGATGTGTCCCGTATTATGGCGTTAAACACCCTGCCCGTCGGTGTTATGCTTTCACCTACTGATATGTCAACATCGAATATCTCCCCGCTCTTTCTTTTTGCCTTTGCCCTTGCGATCTGGCCCATTACTTTTTTAACGCCAGTTTCGAGGTAATTCCTGACATACTGGTTATGATTAGAATGAAACGGCTCAGGCATAAGACAATTTACATTAGTGCCTATTACCTCGTCAGTGCGATAACCAAATATTTTCTCTGCCCCTTTGCTGAAAAGTATTATCGTCATGTCTTCGGGGTTGATTGAGACAATCGCGTCTGCGGCGCTGTCAAAAAAAGACTGCATCCTCGAATTTGCGGTAGACAGTTCTATCGTCCTCCTCTGAACCCGGTCTTCCATCTCTTTGAAAGACCGCCCTATGGTCACTGTCATGGCGTTAAAACGCTCTGCAAGCACCATCAGCTCGTCTGCCGCCTGAATTTCGACCAAAGACAAATAATCGCCGCCGGTTATTTTCTCCGTATCCTGAATCAGCGACGCTATCGGCTTCAGCACCCTGCGCCGCAAATAAATCAGATTCGATATCATCAACAAGACGCCTATCGCCGTGAGAACATACCTTGTCCAGATAAAAATCCCCTCCGCCTTCTCCACGCTGTTAACAAGATGTGTTACAACCCCATCAATATCTACCTCGACGAAATCGTGTATCTTCTTTCCCTGTTCCCGCAAAAGCGTTGCCCTGTCTTGTGGCGATGCAATAAATATGGAATCAAGCCCGGGCTTAAATTCCTCTTCCCAGCGATGGATTATGAATCTGAGCTTTTTATCTAATTCAGGGTCTGCAACTTTTACAAGATCATACTTGACGCTGCCGTCTTTAAGGGCGTTGAGGATTGCCTCGAATCTGCCCATCTCCATTTTTACGTGTCCGAGGGTCTCTTCCCTTTGCGGGGACTGTTCATCGAATGCCTTCTTAACCAGATATACTATCTGAAACGCCCTCATCCTCTCTGAACCTGCAAGGTTTATCGCCCTGCTGAAACCGTTGACCTTCTGTGAGAACCACATCCCGCTCACAACGAAGGCTATAAAGATAAGAACAGTGGAGACAAAAATCAGTTGAAAAGACCTGCTCATCGGCGTAAACGTGCGTTCAGGAGTTTGATTAATCTCTCTCATTTCTTCTCACTCCCCGACAAAAAAAATGTCTCCACACGGCTTGCCTTGTCGTCATTCCGGCTTGTCCGGAATCTGTCTCTCCACGACATCCTCAAGCCAAATAAGATTCCGGACAAGCCGGAATGACAGACTAAGGGTAAATTCACTATTCCTCGGCGCGAAGGTTCAGCTATAAATGTCGTGGGGTGAGTCATTTTTTATAATCCCTCATATTTTGAATTGCCTCAGCCTTTCAGCCTTTCATATACCTCTTCAAACTGCGAGGCGGCCTCTATAAATGCCTTGAGCACGTCGGGGTCAAAATGGTGCGGCATCGTCCTGCCATCGCCCTCAGTGATTATCTGATATGTCTTAGTGTGGTCAAAGGCGGGTTTATACGACCTTGCGCTTCGCAGGGCGTCGTACTGGTCGGCTATACTGATTATCCTGCCCTCTATGGGAATCTCAAGCCCCTTCAATCCCGCGGGATAACCTGAGCCGTCCCATCTTTCATGGTGTGTTACGGCGATGGTCTTTGCTATTTCAAGTCTGCTATGTTCACCGATTATCTTAGTGCCATAAAAAGTATGGCTTTTCATAGCGGAGAATTCCTCAACGGTGAGCTTTCCCTTTTTCTTGAGAATATCGGGGTGTACGTGGATTTTGCCTACGTCGTGAAGCGGGGCCTGAACGCGCATAGCGCTGACAAAAGACTCGTCCATGCCTAAAATCTTTGCCGTTATGGCGCTGAACTGCCCAACCCGTATTATATGGTTTCCCGTATCCTCGTCATTGGCCTCAGACGCCCTCGCAAGGGCATATATGGCATACTCGAAGGCGTTTTCTGTTTCTGACAACTGCAACGACAGTGACCGCAAAAACAGGCCCTGCATCACAAGATTCTTTAAGATAGCGGTGTCGTATTTCTTAATCGGCCTACCGTAGTTAAGCGCAAACACGCAGAAATTCCCGCCAAAATACCAGATAATGTTTGAGACCTTAATACCCCTGGACCCCAGAATTGAAACAAAGGCGTCTATCCCCGCCTCGGTCATGTCGTCTTTGTTCGCGCAGGAGAATATCTGCTCACGGGTCTTTAAATGCGGGCAGTTATCGCAGTTGAGATCTATGGCCATAGACGATTTTACCACCTTGCCGTCTATTAAATCATACTTAAGCCAGTGCCAGTTACTGAACTCATCAACCGTATGTATAATAACTATGTTGGGTTTATCCAGCTCCAGCGCTGTTTGCCTTATAAGCTTGCCTACGATTCTGTCTATATTAGATACGTAGCTGAAATTACCCGGGTCAAAATCCTGCATCACCTGCTCACCAAACGAGGTCAAATCCCCTATGCAGTTATAGGCGAAAAGCAGGTTATCGTTTAGTCCCTTCATCTTGAGGAGCATTTTGATGCGCGCAAGCACCTCAGCCGCGTCAAACGGCTTCGATATAAAATCCTCTGACCCCGCCTCAATGCCCCTTATCCGGCTCTCGGTATCAGTCAACGCCGTTATCATAATAACCGGAATGTTCTTATACCGCTCGTCTTCCTTAATCTCCTTGCATACCTCAAAACCATCCATGCCGGGCATCATAACATCCATGAGGACGAGGTCAATCCTCTGTTCATCAATTACCTTAAGGGCGGCAAGGCCGTCTTCAGCCATCTTCACATCATAGCCCTTGTGGATTAGTATGGCGTTGAGGAGTTTCAGATTTAACGGCTCATCATCAACACACAAAATAACCGGCCTTCGGTTAGTCATAATCCTCCCATGCGTATTTTCAATAGTCACATTCTAATTAGCTTGTTAACTCATTGAAAAAGCGGGTTTATTGCTTTCCTTTTCGGTCTCGTACAAGGACATCGCCACCTCCATCACGCGCTCTGCCCATCTCTCGTCGTCTTTGTTTAGTTTCATCTCTATGGAGAAATCCCTTATGTCGGGTACGGTTAGTTTGTAGGGGTTTTTTACGCTTTCGGGGTCTATGTAGATGTGGCGGAGCTGATGTCTTACTATCCTGATCTTATCTTTCTTTTCTACGTGTGTGAAGACGATTTTATCCAGATATAAGAAAAAATCGTATCCCTCTTCGTTAATCGTCGCGTCTCTGGTTAAAAGTCTGTTAAGCTCGTTTGTCTTTTGAATCCTGCCAAGGACGAGGTTTCCCTTGCTTTTTCTCGCCTTTAAATCATATATGATTTTTATGTTCACATTTACAAGCTCAGGGAAAAACTCAGCCCTCACCTCGTCCACAATGGCTATGGCCTCAGTGGGTGCGTCTTCGTATCTAATAAATATCACGCTGGACTCCTTTCGTTAAAAAATGTAATTTCGCATGGATTATACCATATGGCGGCAAGTTTGTGAATAAAATTAATTAGGCAGTCAGGGCAAACGCATTTGAAATTGCTTCCCTTATTTTTGTCATCGCCCTTATTTTTGTCATTCCGGCTTGCAGACTGTGTCATAATAGTAGGCCAGCCCCCCCTTTTTTT
>NZ_JBJUSG010000103.1:0-13684 GCF_046044395.1 Candidatus Magnetominusculus dajiuhuensis
GATTATACTATACATACTACCAGTATCGTTCTTGCCTTCACCGAGAATCGCTGTAATAAGGTGGATGGTGTTGTAAATATTTTTTTGTTGTGGTATTGTAAAGGCATGAGCGTGATGACTATACCAAGGGTGTTAAGAGAAAAACTGGGCGAAGACGGCGTTGACGCGCTTCTTGCTGTATTCAGCGAAGTAAGCCTTGATACGCGCAGTGATTTGGCGACCAAATCTGACTTAAATGAGATGGTTACGGTTCTCCGGCGAGACATGGTTACAAAGTCCGACATAAAAGAAATGGTTATAAAGTCCGACATAAAAGAAATGGTTATAAAGTCCGACATAAAAGACATGGTCACAAAGTCCGACATAAAAGACATGGCCACAAAGACTGACATAAAAGACATGGCCACGAAAGAAGACATTGCCAATTTAAAAACAGAGATAGAGAAGTCCAAAACAGATTCAATCAAGTGGATGTTGGCTTTTTGGGCAACACAAATCGGCATACTGATAGCCGCCATGGGTGTAATGTTTAAATTCCTTATTAAATAACGCAGTTCAGGCAATCTCCTCCGTAGTTAGGTGGGGGGCATATGCGCCCCCCTACATTAGTAATTCAGGTCTTCTCAAAACGCTGTGACATCAATTGCGCCGCTATTTCCATGTAAATACGGACTTCGTCCACGCTCCGTTGTAGTAGACATACACAGACCCGTCATCCCATGCCAAAATAGCGGTCGTGTTAGCGTACCACTGGACATAGTTTGTGCCGTAAGCGTCGGTGGTTGCTGTTATACCGCCCGATGGAAAGGTGAACAAGGTGGAGTATGAAAGGTAGATTGAGTTTATCATGGCCGAGGCCTTGCTTAGGTCAGTGCGCCACTGGATGCCGGTGGAGCCTACGGCACCGCCGATTAAGTAATACAAGTTACCGTCATACCATGCAACAAGGGCGTTGCCGTTGGCGTACCACTGGGCGTAGTATGTGCCGCTTGAGCTGGTACCCGAGCTAAGGCTCCCTGATTTTGTACCAAAATATGACGAGTATTGACTAGCGAGACTGTTAATGTATGTCGTGGCACTTTGAGAATCAGTATCCGTGAAAGTGGCGGCGACTTGTACAGTCTTAGTGGAAGACGCGGTTACACCGCATATGCTTTGCGAGGTGTAGTCACATCCCGACCAGCTTGAAAAGGTGTAACCAGATGCGGGAGTCGCGGTTAATATTAAATAGGTGCCGTCAGTGAAGGAGGCCGAGCATGTGGAGCCGCAGTTTATTCCCGTTGTGCTTGTTGAAGTGTAGCTTGTTATAGTGCCTTGTCCGGTTTTGCTGACTGCCACAGTTCCCCCTTGTCCGGTGTGAACTGTTTGATAAATGGTTGCTGAGGTTGAGGCGTCATTTATCGCGTCCCCACCATATATGGCCGACACGAGGTGGTCACCTGACGAAAGTGTTGTCGTTGTGAACGAGGCCTGTCCGCTGCTGTTGAGTGTGGCGGTGCCAATCTTTCCCCAGTCATACTTGAATGAAACCGTACCCGTGGGAGATTTACCGGTAACTGTCGCGGTCAGTGTTACTGATGTGCCGTATGTCGAGGGATTCAGAGATGAACTTACCGTTGTTGTCGTTGGTGATGCCGCGCCGATGGCCAACTTCCCTATCTTATTACCGCTATATTCGGTAAACCAGAGATTGCCATCAGGCCCCAGGGCGATATACGTAGACCAGCTTCCCAATGTGGGGATGGGATACTCGGTAATGACCCCGCCCGTCGTTATCCTCCCAATATTGTTGCCGCCTGTCTGAGTATTATCGCCGCCTGTCTCAACAAACCAGAGATTACCATCCGGCCCGGCTGTAATTCCCATAGGATAACCCCCCTGAGGCACGGCATATTCAGAAACAACCCCTGAGGTGGTTATCTTGCCTATATTGTTCCGGGACGATTCTGTAAACCAGAGATTACCGTCCGGCCCTGATGCAATACCTGAAGGATAACTGCCGGAGGTCAGGGAATACTCGGCAATAGCCCCCGTCGTAGTTATCTTGCCTATTTTATCGTTATACGGATCGGTAAACCAGAGGTTGCCGTCCGGCCCGACTGTAATGCCGTCAGGAAGCCCCGTCGGGGACACCTGGTACTCGGTAATGGCCCCCGTCGTACTTATCTTGCCTATCTTGCTGGAGCCCGTTTCGGTAAACCAGAGATTACCGTCCGTCCCGGCTATGATATTGTTAGGCCAAACCCTTGTCACTGACGTAAACGACGCGCCGGGCAGGGTATATTCTTTAACAACCCCCGAAGTGGTTATCTTGCCTATTTTGCTGACATCAGATTCAGTAAACCAGAGATTACCGTCCGGCCCTGCCACTATACCCCAGGGGAGAGACCCACGCGTTGTTATGGGATATTCGGTAATAACCCCCGATGTGGTTATCTTTCCTACATTGTTGCCATTTGTCTCGACAAACCAGAGATTGCCGTCCGGTCCTTTTGCGATGTTATAGGGTGCGCCGCCGACTTTAGCAATGGGATATTCGGTAATAGCCCCGGAGGTGGTCATCTTGCCTATATTGTTGGCACCCGACTCAGTAAACCAGATATTACCATCCGGCCCAAGCGTTATGCCCCAGGGATATGCCCCGCTGGTGGTTATGGAATAACTGGTAATCGCCCCTGATGTGGTTATCTTCGCTATTCTGTTGGTACTTGTTTCGACAAGCCAGAGATTGCCGTCCGGCCCCAGTGTAATACCATGAGGCGCGTTGAGAGCACCGGGATTGGGTAAGACATATTCTGTAAAAACACCAGATGTCGTTAACTTCCATACGGCGTCGTTCATCCAATCGGTGAACCAGAGGTTGCCATCGCTGCCCACTACAATCCCATTTGGAGCGCCACTGGAAACGGGCAGGGTATACTCGGTAATAGTGCCGGATGTGGTTATCTTGCCTATCTTGTTGACATACTCCTCGGCAAACCAGAGGTTGCCGTCGGGCCCTGCAACTATCCCGTTAGGACTGCTATTGGCCGAAGACAGGGAATACTCGGTGATAACTCCTGAGGTGGTAATCTTGCCTATCTTGCCGAGGCCAGACGCGGCAAACCAGAGATTGCCGTCCGGTCCTGCCGTGATTCCGGTAAGCCGCTGATAAGTCGTAGGTAGTGCATATTCTGTGATAACGCCGGACGTAGTTATCTTGCCTATATTGTTGCCATCGTTTTCGGTAAACCAGAGATTGCCGTCCGGCCCGCTTGTTATGTTGATGGGGGTGCTATTGGACTTGGGTAAGGGATACTCGGTAATAACGCCTGACGGGGTTACCTTCGCTATCTTATTTCCATAATACTCGGTAAACCAGAGATTGCCGTCCGGTCCCTTTGTTATGCCATACGGAGATGTGGACGACGAAAGGGGAATACTATACTCGGTGATTGTGGCGGCTTCCAGGCCGACGTTCGGGCCGACCTGGGACAAAACAAGGTAAACTAACAACGTTAATATTGCGGCAAATGACGTAGCTTCACCTGCCCTCACGACTAACCTTCTATATAGCGTATCTTTCTGCAGCATTATATAACCTCCCTCCAAATGCGTCTCTCTAAATACGGGATCTTCCGATGGAAAATCCCTGCGATACATGTATATAAATTATCACAACTACACTACCTGAGTCAACATCCTACCTGCCGGTTAAATACTTGTGCGCCCGCCTGGTTGAGTTTTTCCCCCACCACAATCAGGCTGCCGCCATATTTCAGCGATACCCCGCCTAGTAATTTACACTCCACATGAAGCATTTTCTCAAGCAATCGGTTTACAACAGGGTTTATCTTGAATCTATAGGCAACATCGGCCTTAGAGACACGCCCTGTGTCTCTGTCTACGTATTTCCTCAGATACAAAAGAGGCAGTATAGAGGCAAAGAAAGCGGTGGCCTTCAATATCTTAAAACCGTTACGCCTGAGAAGTTGCACTACCTGCTCGAGTTCATACCTTTTCTTATGGGATACAAGGGTGTCATGTTTGCTCCATAGCCACATGTGAGCCGGCACGGTTATCACAATTTTCCCCTCAGGGGTCAGCATTTCGCAGGCCTTTTGTACAGAGAGTTCGGCATCGTCTATATGTTCCAGGACATCGAACATAAAGACCGCGTCGAAATGCCCGACAAAGGGTGCTCTTGTGAGGTCAAACTGGTATCTGTTGATGATTCCATCGTCGCCGCTGTATTTGAAGCTGTCTGAATTGAGATCTCCAATTGAGATATCCTTATAACCCTCGGATATCAAATGCCTCGTGATATAACCCGTTGCGGCTCCGATTTCTATTATCTTGTCGGTATGTTTGATATACATATCACAGATTGTACTTATGAAATCCTTTCTCGCTTTAAACCAGAAGTGCTTTTCCTCGCTCTTGGAGTAGTATTCATTGAGTTTCTCGTCTATGCCACTGTCGGCGGCCACTGGCAGTACAGGGTGCAATGAAAGCAGCCCGTCAGACGGCGCTATCTCATGTCCACAACCACCACAAAGGAGCCTTGTTGTGCGGCCTCCCTCGTTTTTTTCTTCTGTCATCGTGTAATTACACCTTGTGCATCTGATCAAGTCGCTATCTCCTTCATTATGAGCTGTTGTTATTAATGGTTAAAATATATTTATCCCTTATAAATACCCTTAGTGTAATGGCCAGTATATAACTGAGTCCAATAGAAAGCGTGATCACAATCCATATTGACTTACTTAAAGTGGGAAAGTGTGCCTGATTATAGAAAATACGAAAAGAAAACGCGTGTAAACAGTATAAGGCCAGAGAGTATTTAGACATGAAACTGATAATAGTATTAGATGGAAACCTGATTAACAAAGGTGTTAACAAAAATGCAACCGAAGATATCAGGACAGACGTGCGTGTATATACAGGTAACGCAATCTTCTGTCCACACAAAAAGATAGGATCCAAATAATATTTCCATTCAGCAATGGCGGTCAACGCGGCAATCACTATCAGGGATATGAAGATGCCCCACTGGTATCGGTTTCTAAGTTTTAGCAACTGATTATGAAGACGATAAATCACTATCGCCGCAAACGGATACGAAAGAAAATTCATGGGATTCCAAAAAACTGTCAAATACCACGATTTCGTTTTGATTGCAATAAGAGGTGATAGCGTAAATATACATGTGGAAATCAGAAACAAGATAATGTTGGCACGAGTAGATAATTTGTTTGCAAAGTGAGTCAGGATTGTAACGAAACAAAGACTTATAAAAAAATAATACGGCGTGCTGCCCGCCGTTAGGAATATGACAAGCGCATCCCCCACCGATTTAGGTGCCAGCGCATACAACCCATTATAATTATACGCATAAATTGTTAGTAATACCATCCAAAATAAAGCCAATAAGCAAAGGTTATATACCCTCTGTTTCAGATATGCCGAAGTCCTGTTTTTAGCAATATACAAAAATGACGCGATAAGAAAAAATGAAGGCACGGCGGCTAATAAGACGTGGTAATTCATGAAATCAGAAACGCTAAAGACATGTCCTGAGAATTCCCCATAGTTTTTAATATCGGGCTGGGTAAATCCATTTTCGTGCCATACCACGACGCAGATTGAGAAAAAAGCCCTTAAATAATCTATGCCCACATAATGAGTCGCCGGAGTATTTTCCATAATCATGCCAGATTAATGATGACTTCAACACTTGGGACAAAATAGCGTTTTCTATCATTTGTCAAAACTAAAACGGATAGTTTGTGAGTTCCTTTTTCGATTAAAGAAACAGGTATCTCTAAGTTGTAGCCAGTATATCTATAGTTATTATTTTTTAGATGCTCGGCAACATCAACTCTGTCTAAACCATATAGGGCGGGAAATAATTTATCGTCTATTTTCACATAAACACCGCCGGCGGTGTCTGTTTTTAAATCGTCAGCAGCCCACCCTATTACAGACAGATACGGCTGTTTATCATCTATTGTAAAAAGTTGCTCAGGGACAGTAGGCTGAACTGAATTTATTGTGTAAAAACCAGTTGTTGTGCAATTGGTGCTTGTAAGTTTATCCATAGGAGGCAAATAAGGGCGCGTAAATACGCTGTATTTGCGGTTCTCTAAAATAGGGGCATATTTTCTGACTATCATCGGGTCAGGATGTACTATTTTTAGGTTTTCATCCGACTGCATTTTATATGTATAGGTGTAGTAGGCGACCTTTTCCCTGTGTCCCTTCCAAAATACCCCCTGTGAATACCCGCTCTCATAAGAAGGGATAATGCTTGAACATATTACTATAATCAAAACAACAAACACACACTTTACAAGGCTTGAATATCTTATTGATGTGCTGGAAGACTCCTCAGACACAGCGCCTGTGTACATCACATACAGGCTTATAGGTCCCACAACCCCATACGTAGTGTATCTGATGGGTAAATATAGATATTCAAAATCCAACGTTGACCGGCCAAACGCTATCGCAAATATAGCAAGAAAAGAATATGTGAAGGCAGCTATCCAAAAAGAATATTTTGGTAAATTACTAAAAGGGATAGAGATAAACAGCAATAAAGCCGCAAAAGAAATGAAAATACCAACGATGAGATTAACGAACCTTCCGAAATATAGAATATTGCCTGTCAGATAAGAAAAGTATGTTAATCCTTGAATAGGATATTTAAAAAATATCATAGCAGGAGGTGACCCTGCGGGATGCGTATAGTTTGAAAAATACAGCAAAAAAGTGGCCGCTCCTATAATGAGCCATACACATAGCATAACAATTTTCAACCTCTTTTGCAAACCGGAAATAAGAATCTGGAGAAATCCCACCGGCCACACCATCAGCCCGCATGTGAATGTAAATGAAGTTGCTAATGCGCTGACAATCGGCAAGGGGAGTTGTAAGATCAGTTTACCCCTCGTTTCACAGTAAGCGAGCCTCGAAATAAGATAAAAAGTAAGCATACTAAAAAAGACAGAATAAAACGCCACAGCCTGTATAGCGTACAACGTATTAACCGCTTGCATCAGACTAAATGCAAGATAAGGAATGGGAATAAAAAGGGCAATTAAATCCTTTCCCAATAATCTTTTAAACTCAATAAATAGTATAAAAACCATAATAACCATAGTTATCTGGCTAAAATACATATCCACTTTTGTGTTGTATGAAAAAAGAATCCCCAGTATAACCATAGTGACTCTTTGCAGGACAATCCTGTGTTCATTGAACTGGTCATAAAACATTGAAAAGTTGAAGTTGCCTGTGAGAACCTTATCAATCAGAACAAAATTATCCCATTCATCCCAATATGGAACGTTTACCCCATAATACCATATATATACAAAACAGATTAACACTGGTAATAAGGACAAGAAAAAAATAGTCTTTCTGTTTCCAGTGCTAAACCCTCTTATGTATTGAATCAATGGGTAGTCCTGCCGCACAAATAAAACACCCTCCCGTCACATACCAAGCGGCACACCGGTAATGCGATAGTCTGCCGGTAACCCATGTCGCAAAGCCGCTTGATGGAAAATCATATCTTCATAACTCCCGAACTCCCGAAGTAGTATAAATATAGCGTCAGCACTTGTCAACGATTATTTTTTCTATTACAGATTTCCACATGCGGCCATGCCGCGCTTATCTCGGCTTGGTATTGCCGATTGGTTTTGTTATAATACGCGCCATGGATAAAATCAGGTTTTTGAAGGCCGTTGACGGCTTCGTCGGCAGCGCCCTCGTGTCAATACTAACGCATATCAGACATATAAATCAAACAGTGGATGTTCCTCCCCCAGGCCAGTTAGGAAGAGTCCTTGTGATTCGACCCGGAGGCGTGGGGGACGCGGTCTTGCTGCTTCCGGCGTTAAAGCAAATCAAGGCCGTCCATCCCGGCGTGCAGATAGACATCCTTTGTGAGAAAAGGAATCATGGGATTTTTCAGTTGTCAGGAGATATTAATCGAATCTATCTCTATGACAGTCGCCCGGGACTTATCGAATGCCTGAGAAACACATACGACGCCGTCATTGATACCGAACAGTGGCACAGGCTTTCGGCGGTAATCGCGTCTCTGACCGGGGCGCGTGTGCGGATTGGTTTTAACACCAACGAAAGAGGCGAACTTTTTACGCATAAAATTCCCTACGGCCACGACGACTACGAGGGGAGGAGTTTCTTTAACCTTATCGCGCCCGTTGTCGGCTCAGGAGCCGTTGACGGCATACCTGATGTGTTTATCTCCGGCGAGGCCTTTATCGCAGCCGAAGGTATTGAAATTTTTAATACTGGCCGTACAATCGCTGTTGCCGCCGGGGCGTCTGTAAAAGAACGCCGCTGGGGTGGGGAGAACTTCGGTCTCACGGCGAGGCAGTTGTCTGACAGGGGATTTAATATCCTGATAATCGGCTCACAGGCCGACAAATCAGACGCCCTGACGATAAAAAGTTATTGCCCGGCGGCGTTTGACCTCACGGGCACTACATCGCTGAAAGATACGGCACCACTTCTTAAATCTGCAAGCGCGTTGGTCTGTGTAGACAGTGGCATTATGCACATCGCCTACGCCCTAGGCACCCCCACGGTATGCCTCTTCGGTAGCGGCATCGAAAAGAAATGGGCGCCATTAGGGAAAACACACAGGATAATAAATAAACGCCTGCCCTGCAGCCCATGCACCAAATTCGGCTATACGCCGCCCTGTGATTCAGTTAAATGCCTCACTCAAATAACCGTGGATGAGGTCGTCAGGGAAGTTATTGATTTATTAGACTAATTAGTGAATTATCCCGTTTTAAGATTCTACTTTTTTAAAGAATTTTTTGCCCACCCCGCAAAGCGGACATTTCCAGTCTTCCGGTAAATCCTCAAATTTTGTACCGGCGGCAATCTTACCCCTTTTATCGCCCTTCGCCGGATTATATATATAACCACAATTGCCTGTTGATTGACATTGCCACATAGACGTTACCTCCTGATTTAATAAATCACAAACGAAACGGATTAATTGCCAAGGCAATTATAACTATCAATAAATACTTTATTGCCCAATCGGATTGTGTAAATCCCATACCCAGCTTAACTCATAGATATTTGTCCAAAAGTCCTCGCGGGCGATGTATCCTGCCCCGGTAAGCAGGGGTTTTATTGTCTTATCACCGCCTTCCTCGGCGATTACGATAAACGGACGCTGGCCTCCCGGTCCAAGTATAAGCTCCCGTCCTAAAACGGGCAATGTCGCAAACGTGCTGTCCGGGCAGTCGCTGATAAACCCGCTGACAGGGACGCCGAGATTCGCCAGCATGTGATTCGTAATGAGGGCAAGCCGCCCTGTGCCCCATACATACACAGGCCGGTCAGCGCCGGTCAGAATAACCCTCTGTTTCAGCCTGTCAACATAGCGTTTCTGATACAAGGCCTGCGCCCTGTGGGTCTCCGGTATGCCGCCGCTCATTGAAAGAGACTGCGGGTTATGCCAATACAGGCCGGTAAACTCCGGGATATGGAGAAACTCAAAGCGCTCACCCATTCGAAGCCAGTACTCCTGGTCGCCGTTTGAGGTGTATGTCTCATCAAAGAACCCTGTTGCCACCGATGCGGATTTACGCCACATGGGATGAGGCCCAATGAGGCAGGTCTTTAGCAAATCTTCGTACTGGTACGCCGGCCACACCATAGAGGGGCTGCCCGTGTGCCGCTCAAAGCTCTCGTGCGGGGTTGTTGTCATATACGAATCGCCATAGACGAGCGCTATGTCAGGGCGATTGTCAAGGGTTTGCGACATAATCTCAAGGGCGTCACCGCGAAGTCTGTCGTTTGTGCTTAACACAGTAATGTACCTGCCTCCGGCCAGCCTAAGCCCTATGTTCCACGCGGCGTAGATACTGACCTTTTGGCCGGTTTTCACATACGTAATATTAGGATTTTCTTTTTGAAACTCAGTAACGATTGCCTGTTCACCCTGCGGGGAGGCTGCGTCAATTACGATTACCTCAATGTCCTGCCAAATCGTCTGCCCTTTGAGGCCATTGAGGCATTCGCCTATGAAGTCCCCTGACATATATGTGGAGACGATTACGGTTACGGCGTATTCTTTACCGGCTTTGGGGGGGGCGGTGATGGCCTCCTTGTAGCGTACCAATCCAAACGGCGCGGGGGGGAGGGTCTCCACAGTCAGATGAGTGCTGTCCGGCCTGAGTTTGTCAATAAAATAAGTGTTAAACCTGCACCTCTGCCTGAGGGCGTCAACCGCGACGTCCTGCCTGTATTTCAGTGTTGCGTAATTACCGATGGCCTGAACGATAGAATCCCTGATTTTTTCACTTGTCAGCGACTCTGGCGTCCCAAGATTAAGGCCGTTAAGCTCATCAGAAAGCTCAGTCAACTTTTCGCCCCTGAGAACTGATATGGCAAGCGCGCCGCCAAGTGCGCTGAAGACGGTAAAATGATAGCGCCACGATATGGCCAGTTTGCAGCACGAAAGCAGCGCAATCATCTGCTCCGGCGTGAAATACTGGTTTAGCGCTATGACTGGTCGGCTCTTCATAAACGCCGCCGTGGCGCGGGTTGCCTCTTTATCGAAATATTCACCCTCTCTGGTCTCGTTGCAAAAGAAAACCACCTGCCACTTCAACTCTGAGCATATCCAGTCGAGGGCGGTGGCCGCCGCCATTTTAATGGCGTTGTCGTCTTTCCACTTCTCGTTGACTATGTTTACGCCTACAATGGGTATGCCCTCTTTAACGCCGAGGGCGGCGAGGTATTGGGCTGCCCACTGTTTATCAACATCCTGCGTTGGGGTGAGCCACGCCAGATCAGCCGCGGCAACAACACGACCCGGGTGCACGCCCAGGGTGAAAAGATTTTTCCTGCTCCTTTCAGAGCGCACTGTCCATGTTTCGAAGGGGAGAAATCCCCTGTTAAACAATTGAACCGCTTCGTCTGAATGGAGCTTATCCACACCAATGCCGACTGCGTGAATGGGGACTCCGGCAGCGTGGCAGAGGGCGTACTTGCCGCCAAGTATATTAAGCGGCCACTCTGTGCCAAGCATATCTGTGACTATCGTAGCCCCGACAATGAGCACATAATCAGCCGAGAGCGAGGCGGCGTTACACGCCTCTGTGTCAGAGTAATTGATATACCTGTACGTGGAGGGGAGTTGGGCGATGGCCTTGGAGTTGGTGTCCCAGACCTCAATAGTAGTGCCGTCGGGCAGTGGATGAAGGGATAAGAACCCTCGCATCATCGCCTCGTCTCCTATGTTACCTGCGGCCAGTCCCGAAAAAGTTACATGAATTTTCATTTGATTAATGATTCGTTAAGGATTAAACTTCATGGTGCAAAACCCAAATTTCTCTTTAGAGGAGAAGATGATTTCAAAGCGGGGGTCTTTTTGTGCGTCCATGAAGTTTTTGTAATGTTTGACGTGATAGATATCGTCAAGGGCGATGACGCACTGTCCTTTGAGCAGTGAAACCACATATTGAAACTCAACCGCGCCAAGATGTCCGGCGCTGTCAAGCAGGATAAAATCGGGGTGATAGTCGAATTCCTTCAGATAGCGTCCAAGCAGGTCATCGGGGACACCGTCGAATGACACCTCACTGTAATAATTTTGGGCGCGTTCACCCGCAGGGTGGTCAACGAATATATCTGTGAATTCGATTTTATTAACGAATTTTTCCTCAATCTCGTCGAGCGACAGGAGGTAGGCACGCGGCAGTGAGAGGCCGTTAACGAGGGTTACATAGTCAATCAGACCATTGTTTGTGAGATTTTCTATGGCCGTTTTATGATACAAGGGATTGACCTCAATCGAATAAAACTTATGTCCGACAATTGAGCAGTCCCTAAGTGCCGAGGCGATAACAGTGGTTGAGCCGACCCCGCAGTATGTGCCGGTTTCAATCAATCTCTGCGGCCTCAATGTCTTAAAGAGGTCGCGTACGTGCCTTGAGAACTCCGATTCTGCCGCCATCTGCATGAGGTTATGAGAGGGGTCAAGCTCAGCGGCCACTTTTAATCGTTTATCGTCTTCCAGCATCCTGGGTATCATAGCACAGCGTTGGTGGTGGCGGCAACCTGCCCCATATTCTGGAAGTGCCTCAGTTTTAATAATTACTTAAAAATCTAATCGTTCAGTTGTTGGGTTAATAGCTTCGGCTTTTTTGTAGGGAAATTGCTGATAGGCAACAGGAATGTCTGGCTTTTTACCTTTAAATAAATCTTCAACCGTCAATATCTGGATTCGCGAATAATCTTTGTTTAAGAGAGTAAATCGGTACAATCCCTTGCCAGCCGCTTCTTTATTCATATCCCGTGTAGGCTCTTTTAATGTTATGAATATTCCCAGTTCCGCTTGTTCTCTATCCATCACATGCCCCAAGTCCCGAATGTCCCTGACACTAACATTGCCGCTCTTCACAGACACAATGCCTTTAGCTACTTTGCCCATATCTTCGTTGAAATAGATATACCCGTCAATGCCGGTATCCTTACCTTTTTTCTTATCTCCATATGGTCGGGCATTGATAAGAGACAACGCCCACCATTGGAATTGATAGCGGTTTTGATTCGCAAGCTCCTCAGCTCCGGTCAAGTCCTCCGGCTCTCCGATGACGCGATAATCTTTTTTAGGCTCAAGGTCAAACATGTCTTTTAATCGTTTTTTGATAAGATTAGTGGCAAGGTGCGTTATATCTATGCCTATCCATTGACGGTTCAGCTTTTGAGCGGCTGTTATCGTTGTCCCACATCCGCAAAAAGGGTCAAGAACAGTATCTTGTTCGTTGGACGAGGCCGATATAATACGTTCTAATAGTGCAATTGGCTTTTGTGTCGGATAACCAAGGCGTTCATATGCTTGTCTGTTTAATGCAGAGATAAACCACCAATCCTCTGGCACTTTGCCAAGAGGATTAATTTCATACACCTTCCCTTTTACTATTTTCCTGCCACTTGAAACATAGCCTCCATCACTTTCATAAGGGATTCTGATAGAATCAGCATTGAAATAAAAATTTTCTGATTTTGAATAAAAGAAAATCGTATCATGTTTTTTAGGGAATCCTTTTCGCGGTCTCCCCCCTAACTTATAACACCATACAATCTCATTCCTAAAGTTCTTTTTACCGAATATCGCATCCATGAGTATTTTTAGATAATGGCTTGCCGTAGGGTCGCAGTGAAGATAAATAGAGCCTGTTTCTTTCAACACCCGCCTAAGCTCAACCAACCGCACACACATCATAGTCAGATAAGCCAACATATCGTTAAGCCCAATAAACCTTCTAAACGCAGTCATCATCTCCACGACATTGGCTGGTGCGGTATCAACAATATCCTGAAAAGTCCGCTCTGCTTCCTCGTTCCAGTGCCATGTATCCTCAAACGCAGTTATTTGTGCACCGGATGATTCCCCTGTATGCTCTTTGAATAATATATTATAATCAGCCTTAGAGTTAAATGGCGGGTCAAGATAAATAAGGTCAACTGAATCATCGGCAATGTGTTCTCTTAAAATATACAAGTTATCGCCATAAAATAGCTTGTTCATAGATTCTATTATTACATAAGAGTTATGATTTCCTCAATATTCCATACGTGGTGTCAGCGATTCTCGGTGAAGGCAAGAACGATACTGGTAGTATGTATAGTATAATCA
>NZ_JBJUSG010000104.1:0-13491 GCF_046044395.1 Candidatus Magnetominusculus dajiuhuensis
CTCTATCTTTGCCACACGTTTATTCATCGTCTCGCACAAGGCTTCGAAGGATAAACCTAAAAAAAGCAGTTCAATTCAATATAATGAGGAAAATCAGGCTCTTATGAACAAAAGCCACTCACCCAAAAGTAGGCAAAAAGTACTGCTCCGCAGACGCCTAATTTCCTTGTAAAACAAGGCTATAAGCCAGTCTTTGTGATTTTCAACTGCTTTTTTTAGGATAAATGCTTCTTTGTATGCACATATACAGTCTATACATATATTCATATAAAAATCTAGATATATATTTGTATAGTAGTATGCTCCGCTCTTGTGCGCGAAAAATATTTCTACACTTCTCTGTAAACACGCATTCTCACTATCATTTTACCTTCACCGAGAATTGCTGAACTTACGGTGTTTGTGGTATTTAGTGGCTGTTTTCAGGTTTAAATCTTATGCGGACTTCTGTGCCGTTTGACCCGTCAAACTCTATAGTTCCTTCGAGTTGATTTATAAGTACACCTATCAGAGTCAAACCTAATGTCCTCGCGTCTTTGAAGTCAAAGCCTTCAGGCAATCCAACGCCATTGTCTTTTATGAATATTTCAACCTCATTATTGTCTAATATATGGGCTGATAGTTTAATCTCACCAACCATATCGTCTTTGAATGCGTGTTTTAGTATATTTGTCAGGATCTCATTTATTATTAAGCCACAGGGAACTACAGAATCTACATCTAATACAAAATCACTGACGTCCAATTTTATATCAATCTTATTTCTATCAATGTCGAAGGCAATAAATATATCATCTGAAAGATGTGTCACGTATCTTTTAAAGTCAATATCCGAAAGATATTCTGTGTGATGCAGTCTGTCATATACCAGCGCGATGGTTCTTATCCTTGTTAGGGTATCTACAAATATATTTCTGTCTGATTTATCTCTGATGTTGTCAATGTTAAGCCGTATAAGGCCTGAAATAACTTGCAGATTGTTCTTTACCCGATGCTGCAATTCCTCAAGCAATACATTCTTTTCTGAGAGAGATTTTTTTAAATCCTCCTCCGCTTTTTTCAGCGCGGTTATATCCCTTACAACCGCAAATGAACCTGCGCTGTTTTGATTATCATCAAGTATAGGCACCGCGGCAACCGAAACTATGATTTTTCCCCCATCTTTACATATGAATATATCTTCATTACGTATTTTAACGCCTCCTTCATGGAGTTTGACAATAGCATCTTCTGTCGTCTGTTTCACTTCCTCATCTATAAAGTTAAACACCGGGACACCTATCATCTCCTCAACCGTGTATCCAAGCATGTCAGCCATTGCCTTGTTAACAAGAGTAGTTGTTTTCGCCTCATCAATAAGCCATATGCCGTCCTGTGAAAGCTCTGTGAGCTGCCGGTATTTCTTTTCACTTTCTTTCAGTTCCCTCGTTCTTAGGGATATAAGCGTCTCAAGATTTTTTCTATAATCATCCAGTTCGCCCTCGACATACTTTCTTTCAATGACGCCGGCGAGTATCTGGGCAACGTTTATCAGAAATAATTTATCCCTGTCATTCCGTTCATATCCTTCGTCCACATAGAGATTGAGTACTCCCAACAATTTGTCAGGGGCGGCAATTGGGATACAGTAATGTCCATGCCGGGCCATATCACGATATGTAATAGTGTGCCCTTCTTTGCTGCAATCCGATGAAAATACTATCCTTTTTGTAGAGGCCGCTGATCCACATATACATGTCCCATAAGGAATCTTTGAGCAGGCAACCCTCTGTTCCTCGCTGAAGTTATGAGACGCTATGATTTGCAGCATTTTATTCCTTTCGTCACAGAGATAAATACTTCCTTTTGAGTGCAATGAAACCATAGTGTTTGTCATAATAATCTCTAATATCATCTGTAATTGCATGGCAAGAGAATCAGGTGATAATGATATTTTAAGGATAGAGTTTAAAATTCCCTGTTCTTTTGCATATCTTTCTGTTATGTCAAATTTCTTTCTGTTAATTTGTTCCAGCTTTTTCTGAGTTGTAATATCCCGAAAAATCCCGATTATCAATTTCTCATCGCCGGTATCAATTACCCCCGCGCTGATGCTCACGTCCAATATCGTCCCATCTTTACAAATCATTTTATCTTCCTCTACGTATGATTTGCCTTCATATGATTTGCCTTTTTTAATATGTTGCACAAAAGTTCTGGAAAACTCCCTGGCTTCCTCCAACACGTCAACAGGATGGAGCTGTCTCTGGTGCATACCTATAATTTCTTCCCTGCTATAACCAAACATTTCCAGCGCCTTTTGGTTTGCATCTACGATAATGCCTGTTTCTGCGTTTGCGGTCATAATTGCGTCGTTTGCAAATTCGACAATAGCCCTGTACCGCGCTTTCAGGATTTTATGGTTTGGACTTTCCTGTGGCGGCTGACTTTCTTTTCCTATGAGCTGCTCTTTTGTTTTTTCCACGCCCTCTTTCATCGAATATCCCCCATTTAAGCATTGATTCATTTAGAAATCGCCAGATTAAATACCTCGTCGTAAAATGTCGCTTCAATAGCGAAGTCTATGCAAAGCGCCAGGACATCAGACATCGTATCGGGCAGCTTTGCCATGTCTTTTTCTGTTGTAAGTATGATGTCTGCGCGGTGTGCCCCTGCGGCGCGAAGTATCTTTCGCGCGTCGGCCTTTGTGTAGTAGTGGTGGTCTCTGAATTGCATCATATGAACTATGTTCGCGCCCAATGATGTGAGCGTTTGATGAAAGCCGCTGGGGTTGCCGATAGCGCAAAACGCCATGACCCTTCTGCCGGCAATATGCGAAGGCGGGTGTTGTGCTCCGTCACGGCTGAGCAGACATGACGGCGTGTGCGCTGCCCCATAAACAAACTTCGATGAGGCCGGTTGCGGGATTGTTACGCCGTTAATCGAATAACCCGACGTATAAAGTTCCTTCGATGGACGCGCCATTTTGGTTTTGACGATGAGGTTAGCCCTTTTAAGCGCGTCTATGGGTTCTCTCATGCGTCCCGTTGGAAGGAGGCCGCCGCCTCCGAAAGGGTTCATTGAATCTATGAGGACGATGTCAACTGAGCGGTGCAAACCCCAGTGTTGAAACCCGTCGTCGAGGATAAAGAAATCCCCCCGTTCAGACAGAAGCCCTGCCTCGTATCTGTTGGCACCCTTGATGATTTCAACTCCAGGCAGTCTATGTGCCATCAGCACGGGTTCGTCGCCGCCTTGCTGTGCGGTTACTATCGGGCCCATGCCGCGGGATATAAAGCACGGGCCTTTGATGCTTCCCTTGTAGCCGCGCGTGAGGATTACAGGGCGCAGCCCACGCCTTTGGGCCTCCTTCGCAAGCGCAATAGCCGCCGGAGTTTTCCCCGTGCCTCCCACAGTAAGGTTGCCCAGGCTTATGACCGTATGCGGCAGCCGCCTGCGCCTTTTCAGAGCGCGCTGTTTTTCCCACGTGAAGGCCGAATAGTAGACGTATTGCAGTGGATTCATTGTAAACATTACTGCTGAAAGTGTATATTTTCCTATCCAAAAAAGAAAAGAGGTTCGATAAAAAATATGTTATAGCAATTTTGGCCTGATGAGGATCCTTCTTGACAGGGCAAACACATTTGAAAAATAAAGCAGAAGATACCTATGCCGTCATTCCGGCTTTGTCTCTTGCCGTCATTCCGGCTTGTCCAGAATCTTCCCTTTGGTGGGAGTTTCGTGATGATTGTGCATATTCTGAGGCATAAGGACAGATTCCGGACAAGCCGGAATGACAAATAAGGGAGGCAATTTCTAATGCGTTTGCCCTGATAGGATATTGACAATACCTCGGCGTCTGATTTAGTATTAAGGCATGGCTGAGAAGAATTTACGAATGCTTATTTTGCACTTTGACCAGAAGAGTATTGATGCCACGAAGGGTATTTTGCAGTACCTGGGGTATGGGAGTATCACAGGGGTTTCCGTGCCGGCGCGCGTATTTAATGTGCTTAAATCCGAGAAGTTTGACCTGCTTTTTGCTGACTTCAATACCATTAACATGTACGAAGGAGAGTTTCTTGACGCGTTAAGGGAAAACCCCGGACAGGTTCCCGTCAAGGTAATACTCCTGATAGACAGCGAAATTGCGGTGCAGGACCTTAAAAAAATGTACAGAGACGGCATTACCGCAATAATAAAATACCCATTCCAGCTCAATGAAATGGAAAAGGCCATAGAAGACTCCATCAGGAGCGTTCCAATGGCCGTCAGTAAGACAATCAGAAAGATCAGAGAGCTGGACTTCTTTTCTTTTTTGACAGACGAAGAGCTGATAACACTCCTGAAAATCAGCAAGTGCCGAAACTACAAAGAAAACGACATCATCTTTGAGGATGGCCAGCCCGGAGATAGATTCTATGTCATAGTGGATGGCATTATTGTCATATCACAGATGGTTAATAAAAAACGGGAACAGGTGCTGGCGCGGTTAAAGCGCGGCAGTTGTTTCGGCGAGATGTCCATCCTCGACGGCTCTCCACGAACAGCAAGGGCAAAGGCCTACGACGATACCGTGTTGCTTGAGTTCGACAAGAGAATCATGGAGGGCTACGACGACATTGTTACCCTTAAGCTATTTAAGAAACTGACTCATATCTTCAGCAGACGTCTGCGCGGTGCCAACATTAAGATAAAGCAAATGATGGCCGACCAGGCAAAATTAGTAGGCCGCGCCCAGGACGCCCCTGTAACATAACACAGCCCCGGACATAAGAAACCGCCACAACTTCATTAAACAATCACAATGCTTGTTATCGTTATAATATTATAATGCTTATTGCTTGACAAATAATCTATTATGTGTTATAGTGTATTGGTCGGCTGTATTATTTGTCGGCTAAGGGCGGCTGCCTGAATCATTATAATTGTTGTGAGGAGGAATTGTGGACGGCTTTGCAAACGAAAATAATCCTTTGAGGCTCGACATTGAAGGCGGCGAGATGTATCTGCCATTTGCCAAAAATAAACTCAGAGAGATGAAGCATCTTATGGCCATGAGGGGTATCTCTTTTGACAATCGTGTTATAGGTGTTGATGGCGCTGAGATACTCATCAAATCCATACCCGGCTTTGATTACATTTCAATCACCGCAACGCCCCGCAAACCCGGAGTTATGCTCATATACATAAGAGACACGTCCAGGGAGGCCGACGGCTATGAATATGAGTTAATCTATGACACATCAGGCAATAAAAAAGGCAAGGACTACAGGGTTTTACTCTATAGGCGCAACGACAGTAACGGCTCAGTTGGCCTTAGCCCTGATGGCTTGATGGGAGACGGCCTTTCAATCTCGGACACCGGCCTTACGCTCTGCGTTCAATCCGGTGATGGGGTCTATGCCGCTTCACTGCCTTCCATCTTTGCCTATAACGAAACGATAGATTATGCGGAGTTCATGCCGACCTCGTGGAGTTCGACTTTATTGGTACTGGACAAGCAAAGAGTAGTAGGCAGCAGCTATGTTAGCAACTGGTCTAAGACACAAGCAAAGGGGATGAGCAAATATGTTGAAGACCCGACACAGTTTATTTCTCTACCGGGAAGCAGACATGCCTACACAAGCGGCAGAGACGGTTATGTCACTGGCTGCATGTTTAAAAACCAACAAGAGCTTCTTGGCACCGGTGCTATGTACAGGGAGTTAAGCCTCTTCCCTGAGGATGAGTTTTATCAGTTATGGAAAAACGAGGTCGTATATAAGGCCACGCCAGAGGATAAAGACTATATTGTCGGCACGCTAATCGGCAGCGATTATATAACCGGCACGCCCTGGCAGACAGGATACAACTGGATGACCTGGCAGGTAATAGACATATTCGACAAGGACAACGCCCTTGTCAAAATAGTAAGCAATACTATACCCAAAGGTGGGACTATCCAATACCCATATACCCTGAATTTAACCGTGGACAGCAGATGGTATCTGGACAGGACGCCGCCGATTTTCTCTACTACCTCAGACACATGGGTATATAACGGCCAAACGGCTGTCAACGATACTACATGCAAGAGGATAGAAAGGCTGATGGTGGGAGATATAGAGATCGAAAACGCACAATACGTGGAATCGGTATATGACAGCAACCGTCTTGACTGGATACCTGGCTCAAAGCCGGCGATGACGCTGGTAGCTTCTTCTGGTGACGCCAAGGGCGGCTTTGGAGATGGCGCTATATCCGCAAGTGGAAGTGTGACGGGCAGCGGCAAGTTTAATGCCACACTAAAAGTCGAATCATTTTTAAACACCTCAACAGGCCGCGGCAACATACGCTTGTTGCCAATTTCTATCGGGGAAAGGCACAAGGCCACTAAATCAGGCTACCGTGATATTCACGTAACGGCCTTTGATAATATGAATGGCGCGGATTACTTTATTATCATATATAATAAGAGTTACGTTTATTTCTCAGAGTCAAGCGATACGCCAAACGTAAACGACGGGACAATTCCCACGCCGATAACGAGCCAAATAAGCCAGCCTACGGTTTCTTCATACTACATCGCGTATAAAACAAAGGACGGCAACCTGATTAAGGCTGCTTTGGCGGGGGACATTGCCGCGGCCTCGTGCCAGATAAACAACGGCTATATGGCCTATACATATTGTACCTTTGAAAATGGAGCGTTTGTGGCGAGGACGATAGGCATGATTGACATCGCAACAGGTACGAAAAACGAATGGGAAACTGACGACAACGACGCTCGCCTAAGCGGCTTTCAACACCTCCACCATGCGGCGATAGGAATATTGTGACCAGTTATTAATGAGTACATAAGTATGAGGACATGCTCTCGCACAAAATGGCCTTTCATTCTCGGTTGTCTTGTCGTCATTCCGGCTTGTCTGGAATCTGTTTCTACGCATCCTCAAGGCAAATAAGATTCCGGACAAGCCGGAATGACAGACTAAGGTAAATTTATTGCGATTTAGCGGTTAGCAATGTCATCTTACTAATGTACGGCTTAGTATATAAGAAGGAAACAGCATCTGCCACTGGGGTAGCAGCCTACACGAAGAAACGGTCAGCCCTGCTGCCTTATGCCAGCGGCATTGATATGGAGGGCAACGCGCACCCCGCCACCCTTCCCATGTAATCGTGGGGATGGGCTGCCTTAAGCGTGGACGCGCATGTTTATTTTTTATCTGTATCGGGCGTCTTATTCCTGTCGGGACTTTTGTTTATAGAGGCATATATCCCTTTTACCGCTTCAAGGACTCCACCAAAATAGGACATCATGTCTTCGTTGAGGTTAAGCCCCTTTTGCCGAAGTTCCTTCAGGAAGACCTCTCCATCCGATTGATTCCAGACGCCTCTGGTTTTCTTTACGAAGTCTGCCGTTTGAGAGGACATGTCTATCATAACATTCCTGATGCCGTCAATGTTCGTAGAGGCATTGTAAACCTTTTTCAATGTCTCAAGCACCAAGCCGACATAACGCTCCATATCGGTTGTCAGCTCAATGCCCTTTTTCTGCACCTCATCCAAAAAGCCCAGCCATGTCGTATGGTCCCATGTACCCTTCTGGCGCTCTACGAAATCACTGGCCAGCTCTAGTAGCCTATCAAAGGTCTCCGTCATCTTTTTGTTCATCATCGTCCTCCTCTGTCTTCCTGAAATAATTTATACCGACAGCTACTATGATGCCACATTCAGGGGGGGAAAAGCAATCAAAATATGCACGGTTGCACTATGGGATTTATTCTGAGCTGTGATGTCAATAGTGGACACTAAATCCCGCAGAGCTGAAAAGAAGTATGACACGTCGGCAGGAAAAGCTCCATGAACTCGCCTGCTTAAAAGAGACTTAGGCTAAACGTAACTTGACTAAAAACAAAAACTACGGCAATAATACAAATGCTTTCATATAGATTTTTACCTGAGGCAATATGCATGCCCAATTGTTATTTTCAAAACGGCCATACAGAAATATCATAGTTGAGCCTGATACCATGATGCGACTATACAAGTCTAACCCATCTTCAACAGCAGCGATGGATTTTGGTGTAGCATCAAAGGTAAATATTTAACAAAAGCAATATGATAAGTATAATCGCCGCTGTCTCTTCCCTAGCTCAACTGCCGCTGTCTGGTTTCTTTTGTAACCGCGAGTTAAGGCTTTCCGCGTACTTGGCGAGTTTCAGCAGGTACTCTTTCTGTGCCTCCGGGGAGGTCTCTGTGAGGGCCAGTTTGGTGTTTCTGATTATCTCGTCGGCGAGCTTCATATTTTCCTGATTTGCCTCTTCAATAGTCCTGTTCATAAGCCTGTCGGTTATCTTTCTCTGTAATGACGACGCCTCCGCCATTTTGTGCTTATACATGGCCATTTCGATGTTTGTTCGCAAGTCCCTCTCATGGAAGGGTTTTAGAATGAAGCCGAAGGGTTCTGTCAGTTTCGCCCTCAAAACGGTCTTTTCGTCAGAGTTAGCGGTAAGGTAAATCACGGGGATTCTAAACTGCCTTTGGATGGCCTCCGCCGCCTCTACGCCATCCATTTGCCCGGCTAATCTGACATCCATGAGCACGAGGTCAGGGTGCTTTTCCCCTGCCTTTTCAATGGCCATCTCACCGGTTGACACGGCGTCGCATACCCGGTAGCCCAGTCTTTTTACCCGTTCCTGTATCTCCATTGACACAATTGCCTCGTCCTCGACAATCAGGATGGCAACCTTGCCGGCTTCCTCATCGTCGGTAGCGTGTTTGGCGGCCTTATAGAAATCACATTGTTTACATGAGCCTAATCGTGTGCAGTGCGGGGATAAATCTTTCCGCCCGCTTAATGACCCGGCCACAAGCCAGCACTTCCTTTCCGAGTTTTGCAGCACAGCCGGACATGTGCGCATAACCTCCTGCGGACAATGGACGACCTCCCAGCATTTAGCCCCTGTCTTCCCGGCAAAAGGCTCGCTAACGTCATGAAACTTCTTAAATGCGTCTTTACAAATATTAGGATCAAACTTATCCTTGTTGTCCATTCTCAGATTCCTCCTCCGCCGACTGCTCTTTATTCATGGCCGTTTTTTGAAATGTTATCATAAACTCGGTCCCGCCGCTGCCAGTGAGTTCGAGTGTTCCCTTAATCTGCTTTACAAGGTTGTTGACAAGCTTTAGCCCCAATGAATCGGAATTAAAAATATCCACATCCTTTGGAACGCCCACGCCGGTATCGCCTATAACAAGACGCAGCATACCACCGGGGGTCTCATCAAGGCTTATATGTATTGCCCCTCTGGTATTGCCAGGAAAGGCGTACTTAACCGCGTTTGACACAAGTTCGTTTACGATTAAACCACAGGGAATCGAGGTCTCCACATCCAGCAGGATACTGGCGCATTTCATATTGAGGGTTATCCTGCCCCCGGGTACGCCAAAGGAATATAGAATATCTGACGCGAGTTCCCTGATATATTGCCCAAAGTCAATTGTGGCAAGATTCCCGGATTTATATAGTTTTTCGTGTACCAATGCCATAGAGCGGATACGACTGTGGCTTTCGGAAAGGACCTCCTGCGGGTTGACGTTTTTCAGGTTTATTGATTGAAGGTAGAGCAGGCTTGAGATTATTTGCAAGTTATTCTTTACCCTGTGGTGTACCTCCTTAAGCAGGATTTCCTTTTCTTTCAGCGACGATAAGATTGTCTTTTCGACACGCTGCCGCCTTTCAATCTCCATGTTAAGCTGTTCGTTGATTTCCTGAAGTCTCCGCTCATTCAGCTTACGCTCTGTAATGTCCCTTGATACGGCGACACATCCGAATACTTCCCCTGTCTTTGTATAAATTGGGTTTTTGATTGTCTCAAGATAAACATTCCCTTCACTGCCGCTTAATACCTGTTCGATTTGCACCGATGTCAATGTCTCCAATACCTCACGGTCACTTTCTCTTTCTTTTTTCGCAAATGCCGGGGGGAAGAAATTTTCATACGTCTTGCCAATAATTTCCTCCTCGCCTAATCCTATAAACTCCCTGAAGGCATTATTTACTAAAACGAATCCTCCGGAGATGTCTTTAATGCTTATCATATCTTTAATAGACGCCAGTAACGTGGTTAATTGTGAGCTTGTCTTTGTGTTTTCCACGCCTGCCTTTTCAATCTGCGTCTTATTGTCATTGAGGGCTACGATGTCCCGATAAGTCTTTAAGGCCAACAGCAGCGACATCTTAAAATCCCCACTGGTCAATGAGCCTTTTTCCATGTAACCGTTGATGTCGTATTGGACAATAACCTGCTGTTTAGGCATCTGCCCGGGCTGTCCCGTCCTGAGAATAATCCGTACGAGATTGTTTTTCAGTTCCTCTCTGATGAATTTTGTGACATTCAGGCCCGAATGGTCGTCTTCCATGACGATGTCTAAAAGGATAACCGCGATGTCGGGATTTTCGGTGATGAGGCGGTCTGCCTCGGCACCAGAATAAGCGCTGAGAAACTCCAGCGGCTTGTTGTCATAGACGAAATTATTTAACACCAGCTTTGTCATCTGGTGTACCTCTTGTTCGTCGTCAACTATCAGTATCTTCCATTTTTCTGTCGTCTCTGGCAGTGTGCCATCGCCGTCGTCCCGAAAAATGATCTTATCGTCGTCATAAAGGCCAATCATGCCGCTTTCTCCGTCGTACGAACATGACAATGCTCAAAGGCTGTGGAGGTTCGTCCGTTTGAAATTTGTATCCATAACTGTTGATAACGCAAAGTAGCCCGTCCCCATTTACCCTGTCCAAATAGCGCTATTTAATTTCCACCGGGTATTGCGCCTTTTCCCATTCATCCCAGCCTCCCTTAAGGGCAGATACCTTTGTGTAACCCGATTGTAACAGCCACTGTGCCAAACTGGCACTTGTGTGTTCTTCGTGTCAGGTGCAGTAGAGAACTATCTCCTTGTCTTTGGGGTATTTCTGAGACCACTGCCCAATCTGCGCTGGGTTTTCACGAATACTCCCTTTAATTCTCATCTTGCTGCCATCGTACGCCCCCTGTGTGCGTACATCAATGACAATTAAGTCAGGAGAGCCGAGCCTTGCCTTAAGCTCATCTACGGTAGTCCTTGGCACATCACCAGCGTTGGCTGTGCTTTGAATCATTGCGATACATAAAATAAACAACAACACTAACAAATCTTTTTTCATATGTCCTCCTCCTGAGTACTTCCTGTTAAATCAGTAAGCACAACGGTCACGTCAGCACGCCTATATCTTTTAGCTGCTCAACGAGCGCCTTTTTAGTTATAGGCTTTGTCAGATACGCCGTGCAGCCGCCCTTGTAGAATGCCTTTATTATGTCCTTAGGGTGGTCGAGGGCGGTAGTCATAACAATCTTCGCCTCTTGTGAAGGCATCGTCAGTCCCTGTTGCTGCTCATATTCACGCATTTTCATCAGCGCTTCATTTCCATCCATTACGGGCATCATTATGTCAAGGCAGATAAGGTCATAGGGTTGCTTCTCCTCATGCGCAAGGACAAATGCCTCAAATGCCTCCTTGCCGGTAACTACGACGTCGCAATCCCCATAACTTGTCAGCATCCCCTGTAATACAGTTCGATTGTTAGAATCATCGTCGGCTATTAGTATTCTCATTATTCCCTCCATCGTTAAATAATTAATATGCGCGCACGACTTTACTGATAAATCCCCCGTGCTCTCATGCCGTCAGAAATCTGTTGTTGATGCCTCTTGTTGCTGTTTTGGTTCGGTTTGTTGGTAGAGTGGAAGTTCCCAAACTATGATATTTTTATCAAGCGAGCCGGAGAGCATTTTATCGCCGTGGGCCTCAATGGCATAAACGCTGTCGCGGTGCCCGTCGAGTTCTGTTAAAAGGGTACCGCTTGAGAGGTCAAAAACACGTATTTTTTTATCCCATGAACCGGCAAATATTTTTTCATTATGTACGTTAATGCTGTAAATTCGGGCAGAGTTGGCCTTGATAGTATGCAAGGGTGCCCCTGTATTAATATCCCAAATAATTATTTTGTCGTCCCATGAGGCGGACAAGAGGCGGCCATCCGCAATGGTTAGCGCCCATACATTGTCCTTATGCCCTTCAAGGGTTCTGATGAGTTCGCCGGTCTCGATATTCCAGACTTTAATAGTCTTGTCCTCTGAGCCGGAGAAAATAAACCCTTCCGCTACGGCAATTGACCAGATACCCGCGTGGTGGCCTTCAAGGGTTCTGATGAGTTCGCCGGTTTCGATATCCCAGATTCTAACGGTTTTGTCATCCGAGCCGGAGACAATAAAACCGCCTGAAATCGCCACGCAAGGCACCCAGCTTGTGTGCCCTGTGAGCGTGTGGACGGCAACGGGGGGATTCTCCTCAATATTCCATATGATAATGGACTTGTCTTCAGAGGCCGACACCATAATATTCCCTGCAATATCCAGCGCGGAGACGCTGTCGGTGTGGCCTTCCAGGACTTTCAGCTTGTTAAAATATGCCCCGTCCCAGACGATAATTGTCTTGTCATCCGAGCATGAGTAAAACTTATCGCCGGTAGAAACTATGCAGTTAATGCCGGCTTTATGGCCGTCGAGAGTTCTGGCCGGATTGTATTTAGCCATAGCCAGGAGTTTTTTTATCCTCTTGATTTTCGGGTCCCCGCTGTATATGCCGTTGGGGTATTTCTCAATATATCTCTTGCAACCGGCCATTGAATCACAAAGGGCGAAGGTGAGCTCTTCCAGTCTTGCCTTTGCATCCTTGGCATATTTGCCAAACGGATAGAGTCTGAGGTACTCGGCGCACGACTGCAGACCTGTTATTTCGTTGTGGTAAATCTCCTCTATTGCCGCCTTAGCCTCCGCCTCGAATCTGCCTTCGGGGTATTTTTCCAGATAATCCTCATAGTCGGCCTTATTTTTGCTGAAGTTGGCCTTTCCCCAGAAATATGGCTCGGTAAATTTTCTTTCGAGTTTTATATCAAGCCTTTTTTCAGCTCCCTTGCCCACATTTACCACGCCATCGTAGGTATAGTAGCTGCCGTCGCTGACGTCTTTGCGTATTGATATGCTGTGAGTACCCGGGGGTATTCTGGTCTCTATGTTACTGTCTCCCTGCAGCACCCCGTTAACGTAAATCGGGGCGTCTGTCTGGTCGCATTGGATTATAAGGGTAGCCCTGTTGTTAAAAAAGAAGATGAACTCAATTATTATAGTCAAAACGCCCAGTAATATAACTACTATCGCTATAGTGTTTAATAGCCCCATTTTCGCCCTGCCTCTGTCCAGTAATGACGCATGCCACTATAATACTATATTTCGGCTAAAATAACAAACCCGCTGAGGCCACGGAAATACACGGTAATTTTGTTCTAACGAATAAAACAAGTTCTCATGGGAAGTTGCAATTATTTCCAGACCGTTCTTTTCTTTGTCTGTCATTCCGGCTTGTCCGGAATCTGTCCTTATGCCTAAGAATATGCACAATCATCATGAAACTCCCACTAAAGGGAAG
>NZ_JBJUSG010000105.1:0-12932 GCF_046044395.1 Candidatus Magnetominusculus dajiuhuensis
ACAGTGGGGGTAGCAGATGTCATAATGAGCCGAAACAAGGAGGTTCATGATGACATCTGCTACCCCCACTGTAAAGATGGGGTTTTCTTGACGCTTACGAATCTTTACCGTGATTGACATGCGAAACCTCCTGAAAATAGCCTAATTATAAGGCAGTCTATAAGTCAACATCTCATCCCTTCCCGCCCCAAATATTCGGATACCATTTATCTAAAAAATCATCTATATATCTCTTGTCAGAACCTAAGACACGCAAAAACTTATCTACCGCCCCGACGATTAAAACCCCAGGCAACACCTGTGTTGCTGCGGTGATTACCTTAAAGGATACTCCAAGCCTCCTTATCGCGGCAAAATTGCCCTTACCTAACATGAACTCTATCAGAAAAAATACCGTTATCGGTAGCGCCGTCAGCACCGTTATCAACTGATAGATAAACGATAGCGGAGTGCAACTGTGAAGTCTGTCAATGGCATAGCCGGCTCTGTACGTATTTGGTTCGTTTGATGAGACGCCCTCTTTGAGCCACTTGATTGTCAGATACGATATAACATACGCCGTTATGGCCATGATGTCCATGACCGGACGAAAGTGGCTGCCGTTTTCACCGTATATCGCCCTTACATCTACGAATCTTACGGTTGCGCCAGAGTCGCCCGCCTTTATCAGCGCCTCTGTCTCGGTTACATATCTCTGCCCCGTCAGCTCCATTGCCCTGACCACGCTCATAGGATAGAGGCGAAAGCCACACTGCGTATCCTCTATGAATTGATTCGCCGCGAGCGATATGTAAAACCGCGCCACGTGCATCGAATTATACCTGTCCCGCGGGATTTTGTCCTTTTCTCTCATACGCGACCCCACGATAATATCATCAGGGTGTACCGTGTGCGCGGACAAAAACAGGGGAATTTCGCTGGGGTCATGCTGCAAGTCGGCGTCTAATGTTACCACCGCCTCAAAGCCGTCTCTGGCCGCGCGCTCAAATATCGCCCTAAGTGCCTGTCCCTTTCCCATGTTCACCGCGTGGTGTATTACCTCTGCCCCCGCGGCGCGCGCCTCCTCCGCCGTATCGTCGGTTGAGCCGTCATCAACGACATATACCCTACTCAGGTGCCTTAGTGAACCCCTCACCACTGCCCCGACTGTCGCCGCCGCGTTAAAGGCCGGTATTGCGGCACATATTTTTTTATATATCAACGGAGAGTCCTTCCTTGTGCAATATCCTGTTTGCCGCCCGTACGCCGGAGTATGCCGCCGCAAGGACGCCACCGCCCATGTCGTCCCAGTGTCCGGCTATGTAGAGATTGTCTATGCCATGGCCGGGAAGCCTTCCCCTGTAGCCGGGCGTTTGCCGCCAGCCAAAGGCAGCCCCCGCATGGTTTCCCGTATAGCGCGTCAATGTCGTCGGCATGGCCGTCTCCACGATTTGGGGATTTTCTATTCCTCCGGATAATATCCGCCCAGCCTTTTTCAGGACAGTCTCAGCGCCGAGCGGCCGCTCAATAGTAAACCCTTCGCCGTCAGCCATCTCATGCACCACCACAGTGTGGCCGCCGTTGGGGGCGCGTCCGGGGTCTTCAACCGTTGCGATAGTTATCCCTGTAATACTGTCTGTGCCAGGGGCAAACGCCCCGGCAAAGGTCTTCTCTATGTCGTATGATGGGAAAAACCCGATGCTCGATGCCTTAGGGCTGACTAACCCCGCCACTCCGGCATATACAATGAAAAATGATGTCGAGACCCCGACTGACTGAATTGCTGATTCGGCAGGTGCGCCGTACCCTGCCCCTATGAGGCCGTGGAATGTCTCATAATAATCACAGCCCGATATGACGTACTTAGAGCGATACCCTGCGCCGTTTTCAAGCAGCACACCCGCAGCCTTTGCCCCATCAAGGACAATCCCCTTTGCCGCCGCGCTCGTTATGACCGTACCGCCCTTATTTTTCACACCATCAACAAGGACATTGGCGAGGCGCTGAGTGCCGCCTCCCGGCCTGTATGCGCCGAATTGAAAATAGCTCATTATCAGCGTTATCATCGTAAGGGCTGAGACCCTTGACGGTGGAAGCCCTATGAATGGACACCTGTCTGAAAGTACCGCTATTAAGCGGCCATCATGGACGTAATCTTTGAGGAAATCCCCATAGCTTATGTCCTGAAGCCTCAGCATACCAGAAGCAGCGCCGGAGGCAAACCCTCCTCCGGTCAAGGCGGACAGCTCCATCACAAGCATCAAGGCCCTGAATGTCCTTTCCATCGTTTTAAAGAGGGCCTCTATGCCCACAGTCTCATGCGGGAATAGCCGCTTCAGCCTGTCTTCATAGTCTGCGGCACTGCTGTCAACCGTTACCTCTAAATCTGGAAAGATACTCAGCCTTATTGGCTTAATTTGGAGAAATTCTATATTATCTCTGACGCCGGTTAATTCAAGAAGTTTATAAATAAGCCCTCCCTGCCCTGCCCCTGCGATACAGTCTATGGTGGAGTCAAAGAGATACCCCCCCCGCTTAAACGAGGACAGATAGCCTCCGGCCACGGGGTTTTTCTCGACAACGAGTGTTCTAAGCCCGGCTGCAGATGTCACCGCCGCGGCGGCAAGTCCCCCCATACCGCTTCCAATTACTATGGCGTCATAGTCCACTGCCATCTTTTCCCTCAGCCACAGGAGCCACGGGCGGCATATGCCGTTTTATCGTCAAAAACAACCCTGCCGCCATTATCATATTCGCCGCCACTCCGATGTTTATTATCCACGCCAGCGATGAGACCCCTTTAAAACTCACCGTTATCAGGCTGCCAAAGCCGGCCATCGTGGTCATTGCACATACTATAATGTTTCTGTAAACATTTCTGGCCAGCCCTCGCGGCCCCGCAGGTGTGTCCATCTCATTGGTTGCCTGTATCATATACACGCCATAGTCTATCCCTATCCCAAGCAGGATGGCGATTGCGGCCATGTTTACGTAATTAAATCCTATCCCCGCATATCCCATTATCCCCAGCGTTATCACAAGAGACAAGACAAGCGGCATCGTGCAGAGGATAATCTTCTTAGGACTTTTGAAGTGAAAATATACTAATACAAGGATAATCAGCGATGAGATAAACACGGCCATAAGAGACTCCCTGATGATGATACCCTTTAGCTCGCCCGAAAGCAGCGGCCATCCTGTGGCAAACCACCCTTGTCCGATAGCCACCGTGGATTGTCTTATCCTGTTGAGCGCGGCCTCGCTCCAATCTGCCCCTGCGGGATAAATATACGCCGCCAGTGCGCCGGATTTGTAGAAATAATCGGCCTTCCTGTTGCCGCTTTTAATCAGGTCGGTTATTTGAATCGTCTCCCCCAAACGCAGCGCCCTTTCAACGCCTCTAATGTATGCTATGTTTTTTTCTGACACGACAAAACCATACTTGTCAAGGGCGCCGGTGAGCGATTTCTCTATCCCCTCTGTTTGAATCGCCGCGATGGCCGCGATGGCCTCTTTCTGGCTTGAAGGGGGAGGCATCAGGTCGCCTAATGAGTTATAGCCGCCGATAAGGCCGTCTTTTTTCCAGTTATTAAGGGTTTGTTCCATGGTGTCAAAGGCCGCGTCAATGGAGTCCTTTCCCTTATAGACGATAAAAAGGGGCATCTTGTCCCTGCCGATTTTTTCGCCCAGTACCTGCTGAAGCCTCATAGCGGCGGAGTCTCTGAGGCCTATCTCGGCAAGGTCAGAGACAAAACGTACGCGCGGTATGCCAAAAACAGCCACGACATTCAATGCTATGAGGGCAAAAAGGAAAAGTTTAGAGTTTCTCATTAAAAAATCCGGCAGCCTCTCTACCATGAATACGGATTGCCTGCCGCGCTTGTGCGTTAAATCCATAAAACGAACCGAGACCGCCAGCAGCGCCCCCAACACGATAATCGTCGTCACCAGGGTGCCCACAATGCCGATACCCGTTACCACGCCCATCTCGTGAAGCCCGCTGAAGCTGGTCACTATAACGCTGAAAAATGCCGCCGCGGTAGTAAGCGAACCCGTGATGATACTCTTGCCGGTGTTTGAGACGGTTGTAACGAGCGCACCACATGGGTCGCCCGTTGCGGCGTATTCGCTTGAGTACCTGTCGTAAAAATGCACCGTATAGTCTATCCCAACCCCAATGAGCATCGCCGTTACCACGCTGGTTATAATATTTAGTGAGCCGTAAAGAAAATATGCGGCGGCAAATGTCCAAAGCAGGGCAATGGCAAGGCTGATAAAATTAACGGCTATGGCCAGAAGCCGCGCCCCATATATAAATCGAAATATAAGAAACACAAGCACCGCCGATGACACCGTGCTTGTGACGATATCGCGGTCCATGGACTGGCGTGTCTCCCACGCGATGGCGTATGCGCCGGCAAAACCAACTTTCAGCCCGCCCTCTTTGCCGCCGGAGTTCTTCGACACAATTGTTTCGACTTCGCGCCTTAGTGCCTTCACAAACCCGACATCACGGCTTGAGCCGCGCGGGCTGACAAACATAAGGGCAAGGCAGTGGTCTTTAGATGCGTAAAACCCGCTTGAGACGTCCATCTTGTCCGCACCGTTTTTTAAGATTGCCGACTTGAGAATTGACCGCAGCGCAAGGGGGTCTTCCTCTATCATCTTCACCTCGGGGATGGAGGACAGAGGCTCCTGAAGGATTTTATAGTTTTTTTCCACCTGTGCCGCTATCCCTTCCGGGGTGAGGCGGCCCTTGAGCTGCTCAACCCCCTGTTTATTCAGATAGAGGGGGAAGTGTTTGACCATAAAATCCCACTTATTTTTAAAAATATTATAGTCAACATCCTCAATCAGGGGGGAGGCACTGAGGGCGGTGCCTATTTTTTCTATTGTTGCGAAGTGGTTTTCTATGTCACCGCCCTGCTCGGCCTCAAAGACGATAGTGAGGGCCTTCATCGTGCCGAAATCATTCAGCGTATCAGCAAAAAGGCGCATTGACGGGTTATTTGCAGGGAATACGTCCATTAGATCGGTCTTAAGTGTTATCCTGGAGATGATGTAGATAGAAAACACGGCGCTGAGGACTGAGACGGCTATTATGAGGACGCGGTATTTGTAAATCAATAAGGCCGTGTGCCTGAGAACCCGTGTTGTAAAGGTCATCAACGGGTCTCTGGGCCAGAGAACGGTTTGACCGCAACGGCGCTCTTGCTCACACCGCCAAGCAACCGGCCACTTGTCCTATAAATCAGCCGCGCTGCCGCAGACGCCGCCCGCGAGACGGCCATTTCAACAAACACATGGGGGAGTGTCGCCGTCCCCGGCGTTATGAGGATTGATTGAAAACCAGCGAGGGCCAATATGCGCCTCAGCGTCTCCGGTGAGAAGTCATAAAGATGAAACGGCGCGTCATAGAGATTATTTTTAATATTAAACGCCGACAATGCCCTGACAATCGGTGTTGTGTGCGGCACCCGCAGGATAAGAAGCCCGTTTGGCCTTAGTATGTGAAACGCGCGTTTAAGGGCATAAAGCGGGTCCCGAAGGTGTTCAAGGACGTAAAACATGGTTACGGCGTCGAAGGAATTCTCCCCGAATGAGATGTCCTCCACAGTTGACAAGCGCACGTCAAGCCCGTTTTGCAGGGCGGCGCTCACCTCGTTGGCCGACGGGTCTATGCCTGAGGCCCGAAACCCTAAGCCACTCATCACTGAGACAAAATGGCCATAGCCACAGCCGATGTCCAGTACATCCGCGCCGCGTGGAAACACCTGAGTAAGAGTATCGGCACACTCCTTATATATCAATTTCATAAGGACAGACCACGAGTGAATGTCCTTGCCGTTTCTTTGATGATAACCGTCGTAGAGCCTTGACAGGACATCGGCCTCCGGGCGAGGGTTCACATAGACAAGCCCACAGTGTTTGCACTGGACAATATCATAGCCGTTTTGGCTCACTACTGGCCGGGTATCGTCAGCCGTGCAAATATTACAGTTTATAAATTCCATACAATAGTAAAGATGAAAGCGTTCCCGATAAATAAACTAAGTAAACAGACTAATTTAAGAGAAATGACAGTGATTAGTATATAACTAACACCTGTGCCAATTGCAAAATGAATAAGTATGTCCCATTTATGCTTGTCCTTAAAGACTGGATTCCTGCTTTCGCAGGAATGACAGACACGGGGAGGTGGGAATGATAACGGGATGCCATCATTCTCTGTCTGTCATTCCCGTGAAAACGGGAATCCAGAATGTTGTAGGTATAGAGAGCTACAGCATTTTGCAATTGGCTCATCTGTTACCACTGCCTCTCGAATGTCTTTTTTGAGTATGGTTCCTTTACGTCATCGAAGACCGTTTCGCGGCCTCTTGCGTTAAAGTGCCGGACAAGCTCCTTGTTAAACATACGATACAGGACACTCAGCGGCGTCAGCACAAGATAAAAGGCTATGGCAAGCAGAACTTTGGAGTTTACCTGGCCTACGGCCTCAGCAAACCTCATCCACGCCGCGGCCACAGGCCTGACCACAGGCTCCGCCAACACATTCAGCGCCATAAGCACAAATGCCATCCATAGAAGCCATCCCCTGCCGAACAGAATGAATCCCACAATTGCCGCCAGCACAAGTACGTTTATAGTCTTCTGAGTATCTACCTTCGCTGTCATCGGCCTAAAAAAGGGTGTAGATAAACGGTGCTATCGCTGAGCCGCCCGCAAACACGATTAACAGTCCCATCAGAAGCAACACTAAGATCATCGGCAGCAGCCACCACTTCTTTCTGACCCTCAGAAAATCCCATAACTCCTTCAAAATACCCATTAAATGACAACCTCCCGCAAATAATAATACATTATGTCAAATCTTTCTCTAATTTTCTAAATTATCAATCAAGCCCGAATTCCTCTTTCCAATCCCTTTCCTCCTGCCATAGACTTTGGTCTTTTTTGTCAAAAATAAAATTGCCCATCACAAGGTAGTCCATCTCGGTTCTCATAAAACACCTGTAGGCGTCCTCAGGGGTGCAGACAATCGGCTCGCCGCGCACGTTAAAACTCGTATTTACGATTACGCCATAGCCCGTTATCTCTTTGAACTTGCTGATAAGCTGATGATACCGCGGATTGGTCTCCTTATGTACAGATTGAATCCTTGCGGAGTAATCAAGGTGCGTGATGGCCGGCAAATCTGAACGTACGTGATAGAGTTTCTCTTTTATAGACAGTTGGTTATAGTTATCCGGCCTTGGATTAGTCCTCGTACTTACCACATCGGCTACGAAGAGCATGTAGGGGGATGGGGTTTTTGTCGTAAAGTACTCAGAGATGTCCTCAAACAATACGGACGGGGCAAACGGCCTGAAACTCTCCCTGAACTTGATTTTCAGATTGAGCCTCTTTTGCATATCTGTGTCGCGGGCGTCGCCGATGATGCTTCTGTTGCCAAGGGAGCGCGGCCCCCACTCCATCTTCCCCTGAAACCAACCGATTACCTTGCCAAGGGAAAGCATCTCTGCCGTCTTTGCGACCACGGTGTCGAAGTCGTCGTAATAGGTATATGGGGCATTATACCTCCGCGCGGTCTTGCCAATGTCAAGGGCGCTGAATTCAGGGCCGAGGTATGTCCCCTGCATGGCGTCATGGGCGATATTCACTGCACCGATTTGAGTCCTTTGGGCCTCGCCGTACATGTAATGGGCGGCGTATGCGGCGCCGAGGGCACCACCGGCGTCTCCTGCCGCTGGTTGCACCCAAATGTTTTCGAACACGCCAGCGAGGGCAAGCCTTGTGTTTGCCACACAGTTTAAGGCGACCCCACCGGCCATCGCGAGGTTCTTTGAGCCTGTGAGCTGCCGTGCCGTCTTTCCCATCTTAATTACGGAGTCTTCTGTTATCTGCTGAATGGCCAGCGCGACATCACAGTGGCACTGCTGAATCTCTCCTTCGGGCAGCCTTCGCGGGAAGCCAAACAGGCCCGCCCACTTTTGGTCATCAACCATTGTAAGGGCCGACGCGTAACGAAACAAATCCTGATTAAGCCAGACTGAGCCATCGTCTTTGAGTTCAATAATATTGCCGTAGATGATGTCCATGTATTTTTTCACTTCTTGCGAGCCGTGTCTTCCATATGGGGCAAGGCCCATGAGTTTGTATTCGCCGGAGTTTACCTTAAAGCCGAGATAGTATGTAAACGCCGAATACAGGAGCCCGAGTGAATGGGGGAATTTCATCTCTTTAAGCATCGTGATATTGCCGCCCTTACCGTGGCTGATGGAGGCGGTTGCCCACTCGCCCACACCATCAATGGTAAGGATAGCGGCCTCGTCAAAGGGTGACGGGAAGAACGCGCTTGCCGCGTGCGACAGGTGATGCTCTGAAAACAGGAGTTTTATTTTATCCTTATCATATCCATCTATTTGGGCTATTTGGGCCAACTCGTCATGGATTAATTTCCTCAGAAAGAGTTTCTCTTTTATCCACACCGGAATTGCCGAGAGAAACGATTTAAAACCCTTGGGCGCGCAGGCATAGTATGTCTCAAGCAGACGCTCAAACTTCAATATGGGCTTGTCGTAGAAGATTATGCAGTCGAGCCTGGAAAGCGTAAGGCCGCCGTAGTCAAGGCAGAACTCAACGGCGTTTCGGGGGAAGGACGCATCGTGCTTTTTGCGGGTAAAGCGTTCCTCGTGCGCCGCGGCAACTATCTCGCCGTCAACTAATAGCGCTGCCGCCGAGTCGTGATAATACGCTGAAATCCCTAAAACCTTCATGTCAGCAATTATAGCATATAATTATTGTCTCTATGCAGAATATTTTCATGTCTGTTATCTCCCCTGTGGATAATAAAGGCAATGGCGGCCACTAAGCCGCCATTGCCAATTACTTAAACGGTTATGCCCTTCACTTATTTACAGTGTACCCCTAAAGCGTAACATTGACCATCATAATAGGCATACATGGTTCCATCTGTCCATGCAACAAGGGCAGCGCCATTCTGTCATGCCCTCTCTGTGTCGGCGTTTTATATGATATTCCCCCAAAACCCCTTCAACTCATCCACTGACCCGGCCTTCCTGATAAGATTCTTGAACTCCTCCAATTTATCTAAAGAATCTATGGCCCTAACCATATTCATAAGTTCAAGTCCGGCTGTGCCATATTTTAGTTCGAGCCCTAATTCTATTCCTTCAAGTAAACCTCTTCGTTCACCCTCTATCAACCCCTCTTCTTTACCTTCCATTTTACCTTCCATTCTACCTTTCATTTCACCCTCTTTAAAAATATCGCTATCTTCTACATCAATCGTTATAGGCATTTTCGACACCTCCATTTTGACTTTAGGATATAATTTGCGTAAATCAGAAAGATAGAGCAATTTTCTGATATAACTCTCCCGCTCTTTTGGCGGCAATATGGACAGTTTATCAAGGATTTTTCTTATCGTGGCATCTACGTCCCCGGTCTTGCACAATATCGCCAACACTATATCCTCAGGGCAATCGCTTTCAAGAAGCTGGCTGCAATCTATTTCCCTTATATCAATCAATTTATATGAGTAATTGACCCCTTCACCTTCCATATGGTTTTGCATGTTCATAGGTTCATTTCCAACATAAAGCACTATCTGTACAGGTAATTTCTTATTCTGATTATAGATAAATCCAGAATACAGATACATCCGCGCCATCATAACGTTCTCATTTCGTGATTGAATCTCGAAATGGAGTAATTTTCCGTCCTCTACTTCAAACACCAGGTCTGGCTCTCTTAACTGAATATCTGGAAACTGGACATCAACAAACCTGCCAGTCTCATATCCGGTTATGAGTCTTAGGAATACCTTAGGTATATCTTTCAATATATCCTTCAGTGTAATGTCATATTTATTATGCATATTCCCCCATTTTTCTAAGATGTTTACAATTCATAAATCCTTTCTGCAAATAAAGACTGCCTCATGGAGATATTGTACCACAATAGGGGTTTTTAAGGCATTATAACACCAACGGGTTATGGGTATTGCCCCATAATTTCTTAATCATACGCACATTGACTGTCACGCGTAAACTCAATGGGCGTCAGCCCAATTTCTGCCCGCCCCTACGTCAACCTTTAACGCTACATCAAGCGCGGCGGCTGACTCCATCTCATCTCTTACCAGTGCTTTGACCGCCTCAAGCTCTGCCTCCGGCACCTCAAACAGCAGCTCGTCGTGAATCTGCAGGATCATCTTTGTCTTAAAGCCGTTTAGCGCCTTACGGACTTTGAGCATTGAGAGTTTTATTATATCTGCCGCCGCACCCTGTATCGGGGTATTTATGGCCAGACGCTCAGCCTGCTGCCTGATGTTCTTATTAGCACTTTTCAGGCCGTCTATCGGGCGCCTTCGCCCCATTATGGTTTCGGCATACCCACGGTTCGCTGTTTCTTTTATCGTCGCCTCAATATATCTCCTTACGCCTTCGTGCCGCTCAAAGAATCTCTCTATGTATTGTTTGGTTTGTGCCTGTGGAGTCTTCAACTGCCCCGAAAGGCCAAAGGCGGACATGCCGTATATTATCCCGAAGTTTATCACCTTAGCGGCACGCCTCATATCTGCCGTGACAACACCGTCTGCCCCGCTTAATACCTCCCTTGCGGTCTCTGTGTGAATATCCTCCCCATGTTTAAACGCCTCAATAAACCCCTCGTCCCCACTCAAATGCGCCAGCACGCGCAGCTCTATCTGTGAGTAATCGGCAGATACAAGGTAATGTCCCTCACGCGCGATAAATGCCCGCCGCAATGCCTCGCCAAGCGCACCGCGTATAGGGATGTTCTGGAGATTCGGGTTGCTGCTTGACAGCCTTCCTGTTGATGTGCCGGCCTGATTGAATGTCGTATGAAGGCGGCCGGTTGCGGGGTTCACATAAGAGGGTAGGGCATCGGCGTATGTGTTTTTTAGTTTCGCAAGCGTACGGTACTGTAAAATCTCCGCGGGCAGTGGATGCTGAGCCGCCATGCCCTCAAGCACCCCCACATCTGTCGAAAGCCCGGTCTTGGTCTTCTTGCCAGAGGCTAACCTGAGTTTATCAAACAGTATCTCAGAAAGCTGCTTTGGAGAGTTGATATTAAACTCCTCACCGGCAAGGAAATAGATGCGCCTTTCAAGTGCCGAAAGCTGTGTGCCAAGCTCATCTGACAGCCCCTTGAGCCGGGCAGTGTCTATCATTATGCCGTGTTGTTCCATCTCCGCCAATATATAAATAAGCGGCGACTCCACTGTGTCATATAACGCCATAAGCGGTGTACCCTCTATTTTTTTTGTTAACACTCGCTTTAGTCTGAGTGCGACAACGGCCTCCTCCGCCGAAGAGTCGGGCTTGGTATACAGGTCGTTATTCTTAGCATCATCTTTCATCTTATACGAAAGATACTCAAGGGCAAGCGCCTTCAGGGTGTAGTCCTGCCGGTTTGGATTTATCAGGTTTGCTACCACCATCGTGTCATAAAGCGGGCCGCTGACGCTCAATGAGCGCCTGTTAAGCAGGTGGATGTCTGCCTTGAGGTTATGCCCGACCTTCACGACTGCCTCCGCGGCCAACATATCGGCGGCAAGGCGCGGCGGCTCTATGTGGTAGGCCATGCTGGCGTCTGATGCCACCCCGCTTATGGCGCTTAGAGATAGATTGCCACTGATTTCAGCGGCCTTAATAGCAACCTCACCGGGCACCACCCCAAAGGCTGCGGTATAATCTTCAACCGTTTTGATTACCGCCGTGTCAAATGGCTGGTCATCGCCGTCATCGGGTATATATTTTAATAGTGATGAAAACTCGTATTTAATAAACAGCGCCTTGAGCTGCTCGTAGTGCGGCTCTTTGACTGTCAATTGAAAAAGCGGTATGTCAAGCGGGATGTCCACACTTACCGCCGACAGCTCACGGCTCAGTCGTATGGCCGGGATGTTGTCTTCTATCATCTTTCTGAGGCGGGCGTTTTGTATTTTATCACGATGGGTGATTAGTTCCTCTACCGTGTCGAAGTCTTTGAGAAGCTCAGCGGCGGTCTTCTCTCCTATGCCTCTGACGCCGGGTATGTTGTCAATCTGGTCGCCCGTTAGCGCCATAAGCTCCGGGACTTTAACTGGCGGGACACGCAGGCGGTTAAGGACATAATCGTAATCAAGGACGGCGTTTTTCACAGGGTCATAAATTTTAATATCAGGGCTGACGCACTGAAGCAGGTCCTTATCGCCGGTAACAATATATACCGTGTTGGAGGCGGAGGCATAGCGCCTTGCCAGCACCGCCATTATGTCGTCGGACTCATAGCCGGGCAGGGCGATTACCGTTATGTTCATCGCAAGGAGCAAATCCCTGATTGGGGCGATTTGCGTAATTAAGCCATCAGGTGGGGCAGAGCGGTTGGCCTTATACTCTGTGAAGAGCTTATGCCTGTGGGTAGGTTCAGGGGAGTCAAGCACTACGGCAAGGGTGTGCGGGGCCTTGTCTTTGATTAGTTTGTATATCATGGCGGTAAAGCCGTATATGGCGTTTGTGGGAAACCCCGCGGAGTTTTTCAGCTCGGCGATGGCGTGGTATGCCCGGTATATATAGGCAGTCCCGTCAATCAGATATGTACTGGTGTGTTTTTCCATAGGGTAAGGGCGACATGAGATGAATGGCTCAGGAAAATATTGAATGACAGACAATACAGGACAAGTGAAAAAAAGATCAAATATCCTGTTAAGATTTTCCTGTGATATCCCTTTGCCATCACCTCAATATTCTACAGTAATCTCCGTCTCTTTTGCCACTACTTTAATCACAAGGGGTCTACGTCATAAAAATGGGGTGGGAAAAGGGCGCCTTGTCCTGCCTCTTTTTTATGACGTAGACCCTAACGCTGCAGCAATTCTCGGTGAAGGTAAAATGATAGTGAGAATGCGTGTTTACAGAGAA
>NZ_JBJUSG010000106.1:0-12438 GCF_046044395.1 Candidatus Magnetominusculus dajiuhuensis
ATAGGACATTTCTATTTTGGTAAGAATAGGACATTTCTACTTTGGTACGACAGGGTGGAGGCTTACCTTTGACAACATACTGTAAACTGTGTTATCTTTGGATGGAAAGAATATGCGGTGTAATGATACCTGGTTGCCCGCGTATCTGTAATAACTGTGGGAGGTTGCAAATTTTAGAATTAACCCGCGTGATTGGCGGCAGCATGGACGTCGTATTTTTTGTCTATGGGTTGTCTTTTATCGTGATGGGGCTTGCTATCGCGTTAAAGCCGAAAGAGGGCAGCGCGTTTAAGTGGACGGGGACACTTTGGCTGCTGGCAGGCTTTGGTTTACTCCACGGGGTGAACGAATGGCTGGATATGTGGGTTATCATTAAGGGCACTGATAAGACGTTAGATCTTATACGATGGTTTTGTCTGGTCGGTTCATATGTCTTTTTATTTGAATTCGGAAGGAGGCTCGTCAGGGTTTCAGTTGTGGATTCTCCCTCCTGTCAGTTGATGGCTGCCAGATACATGGGCTGGTGGTTGACCGCAGGGGCTGTGGGCTTAGTCCTTTTCATCCGCATAGTATTTCAAAACATATTAAACCTTGACAGCGCCGCCGCAAGATATCTCCTTGGATTTATAGGGTCGCTGATGACGGCATATGGTTTTTATTCATATTACCGGTGTGATAAGAATATGTTGTCAAAAATAAATGTAAAAAAATATTTTTTTATAACGAGTGCGGCCTTTTTTGTGTATGGTATTTTGGGGGGATTGGTCGTTAACAGGGGGGCTTTCTTCCCCGCTAACATTCTCAACACCGATTCGTTTTTGAAAGCAGTGGGGATTCCCGTTCAGGCATTGCGGGCAGGCATTGCTTTGGTAATTGCCTTTTCCATGATAAATATTTTAAAGATATTTAATTGGGAAGTCACAAACAGGCAAAAAGAAAACTATCTAAGGCTACGGTGTTCGGAAGAAAAATACAGAACCCTCATAGAAACTATCCCCGACATCGTATATATGATTGACAAGGATGGAATTTTTGTGCTTGTCAATAACGCTGTCCGAGCGCTTGGATATGAGCCAGGTGAACTTATAGGCCAGCATTTCAGCAAAATACTATTTCCAGAGGATGTTGAATCCGTAAGCCGCAGCATCGCCTTGTCACAGCAAGTGGACAAGACCGGCGTACCTAAGTTTTTCGATGAAAGAAGGACTGGCACAAGAGGCACATTCGGATTGGAAGTCCATATAGTAAAAAAGAAACATGAGGGCAGTTCTGGCAGCCCTGATGTAGTACTCGGAGAGGTAATAATTGGAGAGGTAAATAGCAGCGGTGTCTATGAAATCAATGCGGCATCACTGGAAAAAGAGTTTACCGGAACTCTTGGACTGATAAAGACAAGGGTTGCCGGTGGTTCGACTGGTGTCATAAGGGATATCACGGTGCGCAAACGGGAAATGGATCAACTAAGGAAATCCGAACAGATGATGGAGGCAGTTGCACAAAACCTCCAGGATATGGTAAATGAGGAGATAAGGAGCAAGTTAAAAAGAGAGCATATCCTCGTTCAACAGTCCAAACTGGCAACCCTGGGGGAGATGATAGCCGTTATAGCCCATCAGTGGAAGCAGCCTTTAAATGTCATCGGTTTAATCATCCAGGACTTAGAAGACGCCTTTGGATATGAGGGCCTGGACGCGGAATATTTACAAAATGCGGTTAAAAACGTATTTGAACAAATAGATTTTATGACAAGGACTGTTGACGATTTCAGGAATTTCTTAAGACCCTCAAAAGAAAAAGTCAGGTTTTGCATAAAAAAAGAGATAGAAGAGATATTATTTATGAATGAAACTTTGTTAAAAAGAAACGATATTATCGTCTTATTCGATAAGGAGAATTTGCCTGATTTCTGTGAAATAACAGGTTATCCGAATGAATTCAAACACGTAATATTGAACTTAATAAACAACGCGAGGGATGCAATATTGTCTTTGGGTAAAGAGAGGCTCCCTGATGAGGTGGTGGAGGGAAGAATATCCATAGGCATCACAAAGAAAGACAATGCTCTAACGATAACGATAAGCGACAACGGCGGGGGTATTCCACCTGAAGCAATGGAAAAGATATTCGAGCCTTATTTCACGACGAAGCCGGAACAGGAAGGCACCGGCATAGGATTATACATGTCCAGGACAATAATCGAAAGCAGGATGGGCGGCAAACTGACTGTCAGAAATATTGACGGCGGTGCCGAGCTTCGCATAGAGCTGCCGGCAGGGTAAAATATAATATCAGCGCAACAATTCCTTGAATTTCTCCACGGTTAGGTCGGCATCCCTAATGATGCTTGATAAAGTTTTTGGATTCAGGATTTTTCCTGAATGATAAGGGACGGTTGTCCTCCTGCCTTCCTTATTCTTATATATCTTGTGGCTTCCGCTTTGCCGTGAAAAGATAAATCCAACCCTTTCCAATACTTTGATTGTATCGGCAGCGGTCACTCTCGGAAGTTTTTCGTTCATACTGCGACTTCCATCAGGGTTAGACTTACTGAATCAGGCTGTGGAATCTCTTCCCCGTTTTCCATTCTGTCTTCTATGTGAAGAGCAATTGCATCTTTGATATTTGCCATAACCTCTTCATAAGTATCACCCTGTGTGTAGCACCCCTGAAGTTCGGGACAGAAAGCAAAATAGCCTTCGACATTTTTTTCGGTTATCACTGAAAATTTATATATACTCATCTGACGACCTCCTGACAGTTTAAGGATTAAAGACGAAGGGGGGTAACCCCCCTTCACCCGTATTTTTGCCAACGTTTTGTCTATTGCGTTTAGGCTGCCGCCCGTTGGCGGCTTCTGTATTGCAGCCATGAGTTTCTCACTCACTCTTTCTGTGTTTTTTAAATATCCCCATCCCTCTTCTGAAGAGGGTGTGTTTTTTTGCCGCGTCTGTCCTGCTGGTTTTCGGCATATATTTCTTTTCACGCCATACGCAGATATTATTGGCAATCTCCTCATCAAGGGCGATGTTAGACCCCTCGCATTCTATGACGAACGATGGATATGTCTGGTGGAGTTTTATGTTTACGCCGGGCCTTATCTGGAGGCCGTTTAATCTGTGAAGCTCATGGTCCTTCCTGCAGTTGACATACGCCACACGCGCGGCCTGTCCTATCTCCATTTCGGTCAGGTGGATGACAGAGCTTTCTATCGTCGTAGCGGCACTGTCGCAGCACTCCCCCGGAGGAATCGGCAGCCCCTGCGGACTTTCCTTAGGATGTCCCAACATAGTGCAGATGCTATCCACAAGGGCAGGCGTAACCATATGCTCAAACTCGCACGCGCCCTCTTCAATATTCTTGGTCATTCCCATTACGTCAAAGAGCAGCCTTTCGGCAAGCCTGTGGGCGCGGATTATGCGTCTGGCGCGCTCCTCTCCCTTTATTGTCAGCGCTACGGTATTGTCGTCATCAGAAACAGACGCCAGGCCACCGGCAAGACATTCGTTGACGATCTGTATATTAAAATTAGCCCCTATTTCAGCCTCTAATTCGGCCATAGAATCCTTCCCGTCCTCCTTCATATACCATAAGGCCTCAAGATACTCGTCCAACTCCATTGAGTCTTTCATTTCAACTGACCTCCAATTATCCACACCCCTAAGGGTGGTATGTAAATTAGAAAAATATAAGTAAAACCCTGTTCAAAACCCCGGCTATTATCACTGATGTGACCGTCATGACAGATACCATGAACACAGTGGACCTCCATCCCTGGTGTTTTACTATTATCCCTATGTGGGCAAGGCACGGCACAAACATCGTGGTCAGGACTACGGCGACGATGCTCTGAACGTAATTCAAATGTCCATTTTCAGACATTTTTATTATCACGCTGGCAGCGGCCTCCCTACGTGCGATTACCAGAATAAGGGCGTCAACCATCTCGCTGGGCAGCCCCAGAAATCCCTCAACTACTGGTTGAAGAAATACCTTCATAAGTCTTAAAAAACCTGTCTTATCCAGTGTAAACATAGCAATAGAGGCATACATAAACGCTGGCAGCGCCTCCTCTAAAAACCAGTACAGGCGGTAGTAGGTCTTCTTTACGACGGCCTTCAGATTCGGCATTCTAATAGCGGGCAACGCCTGTATAAAACAGTCCTTGTCGTCATCTTTGATAATCTTATTCAGGATAAGGCCGGTTACCGCCTCTATGGCGGCAAGCACGGAGAAGGCTATAATAAAGGCCGACATTCCAACCCTGCCCAAAAGGCCCATATTAAGCCCAATCTGCGGGGCGCAGGGTAGGGCAAACGCGATGAGAAAGATGGTTATATATCTCTCCTTAGGTGAGGTCAGAGTTTTGGCCGTTAGTGTGGCCATTGTCTTACACCCAAACCCCAGCACCATAGGCATAATGGACGCCCCGCTCAGGCCAATCTTATCAAAGACACGCTTCGATAACACACTCAGATTGGGAATATATCCCACATCCTCCAGTATATTGTAGAGGATGAAATAGACCGAAAGTATAGGCAGCACGGTCAACAATGCCCCGGCCACGCCAAGCGTAAACACCCCGTACGGGCCTATAAAGAAATCCTTCCAAAATGGATACGTAACCAGCGAATCTATACGTGCCTGCACCGGCAGCCACAGCAGCTTTTCCATCCAGTCAGATATCCAGTTGGCCACGTTTACAACAAGAAAATATGTGATAACTATAATGCCCATAAGAATCGGGACGCCGAACACGACCGACCGGCACATGCGGGCAATAGTCTCTGATACCCTGCCAGAAAATGCCACCTGTCTTTTGATGATTTTATCTGTAACCGTGTCAACCCACTCCGCCCGTTTATGATTTATCGTCCTGGCAAGATTCCCCTTAAAATACTCCTGAACGTCATCAACCGCGTCGTGTATCTTCTGGAGCTGGCCTTCGGAGACATTGTCTATCAGGTAATTATCGAGGAAAGGGTCGTTAAGCAGCGCTAAAATAGCTGTTTTTTGTTTATATGGAAGCGCCTTAGGAAGGAGTGTCTCCACGGTGGATATGCCTCTTGCCATAATATCCCCGTAGTGAATTGCAAGTCTTCCCACGCGTGCCCTTTGAATCGCGTTTTTGAGCCTGTTCGTACCGATTCCTTTTATGGCTATGGATTCAACCACAGGGACGCCGGTGATTTGAGACAGCGTGTCGGAGTCTATCCACATACCCTTTTTTGAGGTCTCGTCTATGGCGTTAACTGATATTACCATAGGGATTTGGAGTTCTATCAAATCAGCGGCCAAGGCCAGTGATTGTTTAATCAGGTTGGCGTCTATACATAAAAGTAACACATCAGGTTTTTCCTTAAATATCAAGTCCCGCACTACAAGTTCGTCCTCCGAATGGATGAACAGGCAGTAAAGTCCGGGTGTGTCATAGACCTCGTATCGCTCTTCGCCCATGCGGAATTGCCCCTGCTTGACGCATATGGTAGACAAGGGGTAGTTGGCGACGATAGAGTATTCCCCCGTGAGATTGTTAAATATCTGGCTCTTGCCGCTGTTTGGAAGGCCGGTGACTATTACTTTTTTAGGGGGTGTGCGAGCCGGTAGTGAGTGGCCGGAGGCCGGGGCCTCCACCGTGGCAGCCAGTTTTGCAGCCTCGTTCGTATCTTTTTTTTGCTTAAACACCATATCCACCGCCAGAAAAGCCTTTATTTTTAAATATTATACTTGACAACTCAGACAAAATAACATTAATATTCATGGCACGCTAAAATAACATAATATCTAACTAAATGCAAACCAGGCTTTCGGGCTTTATAGAGATTTGAAGTGAAAAAGGAGGATGAAATGGCAGAGGCAAGCGAGTATCAAAAGGAGATAGAAAAACTAAAGCAGAGGCTTACCGAGATTGAATCGCCAGCGGCGGATGGGATAGCGGCAACCGGCGCGGGCAGGCCGTCTGACGCGGCGAGGGTTGAGGCTCCAGACATACAACCCCAGCCCCTACACACACAGCCGTCAGGCTCAGACATCTCAGACCAGAAGATAGCATCGGCCATAAGGACAGCCCAAAAACCCATCGTTTCACAGGAAAGGGAAGTCGGCTCTGAACCTGAAAGCCCGTGGGGTCCGGTAGGGCTTGACGTCGGCACAAGCAATATTGTTATGGCTCAGAACAAGGGTAACAAAATACAAATGATTAAACAACTCAACGCCTTTTTCACTATCCCCCAATCCAAATTCACCAAACAGATACTCACACAAAACAATGTCATGTTTTTCGAGCATAATAAACGCTACTACATAATCGGTTACTCCGCCGAGGGCTTCGCCAATATGTTTAACTCCAACACGAGGAAGTCAATGGAAAAAGGTCTTCTAAGCCCACGTGAGGACGAGGCCGTTATTGTCATACAGTCTATTATCAACACCCTGATTCAGAAACCTAAGAAGTTCGGCGAGATAATATGTTTCAGCGTCCCCGGCCAGCCCATAGAGAGGGAAGTCATCATTACCGGGCACGAATCAATCATAAAGATGTACCTGGAGACACTTGGCTACATGCCTGTCTCAATAAACGAGGGCCTCGCCGTGGTAATGTCAGAGCTGTCAGAGGATAACTTCACGGGCATAGGCATAAGCATGGGCGGTGGCATGTGTAACGTCTGTCTTTCGTACTTGTCGGTGCCGGTAGTAACGTATAGTATTCAAAAGGGCGGCGACTATATTGATGAAATGACAAGCCTTGAAGTTGGCGAACCCGCCACTAAAATAAAGGTTGTAAAAGAGGAATCCTTAGACCTCTCAGTTCTGCCTAAAAACAAACTGGAGCTGTCCATGCACCTCTATTACAACGACCTTATCAACCACCTCGTAAGGAGTATTCAGGACGTTATAACGTCGTCTGACCATATACCAAAGATTACCGAACCGATCCCGATAGTGTTAAGCGGCGGTACGTCCATGCCCAAGGGATGTAGGGAAAAATTTGAAAAGGCACTCAATGCTATCAGGCTGCCGATTGAGATATCCTCGGTCAGGGTTGCAAGGGAACCTCTTAACGCCACAGCCAAAGGGGCGTTGGTAATGGCCATGGCAGAGTCCCGTTAACATAGAGCCATCAGCGATAATATGTCTCTTAAGGTAATCATCTTTTCAGCCGATACCGTTAGGGGAAGTATGATACAAAAGGCTCTACAGAAATGGGTTGAAGTCCCCGCTGATGAGACGATTGGCAGTGTGCAGTCGGGCGATTCGCTGCACGGCGGCACGAGTTATAGCGGAGGGCAGTCTGGGGAGGATGTGCCTGCTCTGCTGCTGCTTAAGAACTTACTCTATGCGGCAGATGCCATTGCAAGGGATAAACCAGCGGTCGTGGTATTGGACACTAAGGGGTTTTATCCCGGAGAGCTGGAGAAGTTCAGAAATTGCTGCGCGCAGTTGTTTGCACAGGCAGCGCCTTTTAAAGTATTGGCTATAGGAAACTCAGAACATAAGGATTTGGCGATTTTAAAAGATGTGGTAAGCGATTGGTGCATGGATACCCCGATTGACCCCGTGCTGATAGTGTCGAAGGTTAAAATGCTCCTCACCGCCGACAATGAAATCGGTATCAACGATGGCAGACCATCTGAGGCCGATGACCTATTGGACAATCTCATAGGATTTCTCCATATAAAGTGATGGATTTCTTTTTTAAAGTATATTTTATGGATAGGAGCGTGTGACATGCCTCAGAAGATCATTGCCATTGTAGGCCCGAAAGGAGGCATTGGCAAGAGCACCATATCGGCCAATCTCGCTATCGCCATCGCCGCCACGGGTAAGAAAACGATTGCCGTTGACCTCGACCTTGGCGGGGCAAACCTGCATGTTATACTTGGGGTAAGGAGTTACGAGTATTCGCTTGACGATTTTGTCCTTAAACATATAAAAACCCTTGATAAGGCGCTCATCGAAACAAATATTCCAAATCTGAAACTCATCTGTGGCGGCTCTAAGATTCCTGATATAGCCAATATGCCATTTCAGCAGAAGGTCAAGCTTATTGGGCACATTTCAAAACTTAACTGTGACGTTGTGATTCTCGATTTAGCGGCTGGTTCGGCCTTTAATGTGGTGGATTTCCTGTTCATAGCGCAAGTCGGGCTTTTGGTGACCTCACCTGAGGTAACATCTCTGATGAAGGCATACGGGTTTATTAAGACGGCGATATTCAGGCTGTTGACATTTCATTTTAAGCAAAGGCATACAGAGCTTTTCATGGAACTCCTTGAGAAGGCAAAGGATGTAGACGCCAATCCCGCTTTAAACACAATAGAAAAATTTCTCAAAGAGGCCGAAAAAATAGACGCCGAACTTGTGGAATCGGCCCGTAAGAAGATCGCCCGCTTCACGCCCAGTTTCGTAATCAATATGGTTCAATCCGCGCGTGATATAAACACGGGCATGGTAATTCAAAATCTCGTAAAGCAATACACGAACATAAACACGAGGGTTATGATAACTCTGCCAAGTGACGAGGCCGTTAAGCGCGCACTATTCAAGACAAAACCTGTCTTACTTAGTGAGCCGATGTCGCCGTTTTCAATTGCCATCAAAGAACTGGCGTATAAGTGCATGAACACGGGTTAACCCCGGTTCTAAGAAGTCAAACAACTGGATTAAAAGGAGGGGCATATGTCTAAAAAAACTGATCGCAGGTATAAGTTCAACTGGGAGTTGCTGGGAGATTTAGAAGTGGGACGTCCCAATCTTGGCCATCAGATGCGGGTAGAGGTCTATCGTCTGATGCAGTTCAGTTTCAGGGATGTTATTGAGGAGCGTTATGGCTCTGACGAGACCGACAGGATATTTTACGATGCCGGTTTTCTGGCAGGCAAGGAGTTCTACGACAATCTCATAGGGCAACAGGCAGACCTCAACAGTTTCGTTAAGAAACTTCAGACCGTGCTGAAAGATATGGGTGTAGGCATCCTTCGCGTGGAGGAGGCAGACCTTGACAAAGGCCACCTGACGATGACCGTGTCGGAGGACCTGGACTGCTCAGGGCTGCCTGATACCGGAATGGAGCTTTGCACCTATGACGAGGGTTTTATTGCCGCGCTTCTTAAGAGTTATTCTGGTAAATCTTTCACGGTCAAAGAGGTTGACTGCTGGTGTACGGGTGACCGCACCTGCCGCTTTACCGCTGACACTGACGGGGCCTGATGGACGAACGCACCGCTGCCATACTGGAGCAGCTTGCCAAAGGACGCCTCCCCACAATCCCCCCGGATGTGGAATACTCAGAGCAGCTTTCACGGCTCACAGGGTATCTGGATGCGATACGGGGCTTCGCGCTTGCCCTTGGTAACGGCGACCTCAGCAAATCAATAGAACGATGCGGGGTAGGGCCGGTTGCCGGCAGCCTGAAGGCGCTCCACTCCAGCCTGAAACACCTGACATGGCAGACTAAGCAAATCGCGGTCGGCGATTTCTCCCAGAGGGTTGATTTTATGGGGGAATTCGCATCGGCCTTTAACAGCATGATTGAAGGCCTCGACGAATCCCGAACTGAGCTTGAGGAGGCATACTCGCGCATGAATGACGACATGATTGAGCTTCAGCGCATATCGGCGGAGCTTAAGGAGAGCGAGGAGCGCTTCAGGCTGATTGCCGAGAGTGTCAGCGACGTCATCTGGACGCTGGACGCCTCAATGGATAGGTTTACGTATGTAAGCCCGTCAATTGCGGCCCTGCGGGGATTCACTGTTGAGGAGGCCATTAGTGAGACCTTCGCACTGGCCCTGACACCTGAGTCTTATGTCTATGTTCGGGATATCCTGATGCAAAAACTTGCTCACTATAGGGAATCAGGGGATATGGAATGTTTTTCGGAGAGGATTGAGGTAGAGCAAAAATGCAAGGACGGCAGGATAATCCCCGTTGAAGTAGTCATTTCAGCCATAACCACGGCGGATGGGCAAATCAAGGAATTTGTAGGAATATCAAGGGATATTACAGAGCGTAAAAGGGAGGAAGAAAAGCTGAAATACAGCAGCACGCACGATGCCATGACAGGGCTTTACAACCGTGCCTTCTTTGATGCCGAATTGGGACGCATAGCCCATGGCCCGTTGTTTCCGGTCAGCTTTATAGTGGCAGATTTGGACGGCCTGAAGCGGGTGAATGACACAATCGGGCATAATGAAGGGGACCAGCTCATCAGGGGGGCATCCGACGTGCTTAAGATGGCGTTTCGTGGAAGTGATATAGTAGCGCGTACGGGCGGCGATGAGTTCCTGATTATTCTCAGCATGACTGACGCGGAATTAGCCGATAAATCAATAGAGCGTATAAGGAGATATCAGGAACAGTATAACCTCAATAGCGGCAATCTGCCGGTGTCCATATCACTTGGTGCTGCAACCGCCCATAACGCCGACGAAATTGAATCAGCCATAAAGGAGGCCGACAAGCGCATGTACGAGGACAAGGTATCCCGCAAACAGCAGCGCGTCGGGTAAGGAGTGAGGCTCCCCGCCGCAAGCGGCGGGGGATAAAAATCCATGAGATTTAAAGCACCTCTGCTATTGCACCCAGGGAATCCCTAAAGCCTGCAGTGAACTGCCATTCCAGTAGTACATCTCTCCGTCATCCCCAGCCATTATAAAACTACCACCCACCAGCCATTGTACATACTGTACGGATGACTGTAAATATCTTGTCCATACCACATCTTCAAATTTCGCCCCGTATTCCGTGGCATTTTGAGTATAAACAGCGTTTATCCACTTCCTTGCCATAGCAGAAGCTTTCCAATCACTCATATAGTCCCAGCGGCCGGTAAGGATATTATTATATACCTTACCGTCTGAATACGCTAAAAAAGAATACCTACAATCAGTACCACAATAAGTCTGTACCGTGTAGTATAAGCCTCCTGAATCTGATCCCGTTGTAAGTCCCATTGGGGGTCCATAACCATTATTATGGCTATTATTCAAATCATTAATTACGCGGTATAAGACTTCGCTTGCCGTATCGTTGTCCCGTTTAAAATTAATCGCCAAAGACATATTCGACGACATAGTAACACTACATAGATCAGAAGTAATATCACTAGTAATATTACTACAATGGGAGGTATCTGGCCAATATGCGATTTGAGAGTTAGTATCTTCCGTTGGAAACAGCGCAACTACCGTACCAGGAGAAAATAACCCGGTACAGGTATTGCCGCTGCAGCTTAAACCCGCGGGGAAGCTTGCTACTGTACCCGAACCAGTGCCGGTATTCGTTATGGTCAGGGTATAAGATGATAGCGTAAATACCGCGTTTACATTTTTGGCCGCGGACATTGTAACGCCACAATATATACCCTGGGTAGAATCGCACCCTGACCAGCTTGTAAAGGAAGAACCTGAATCCGGCGTCGCAATCAGTGTTACCCATGAGTTTGGAGTGTATAGGCCATAACAGGTTGCGCCGCAGTCTATCCCGTAGGGGCTGCTTGTTATAGTTCCCGTGCCGGTGCCGGATTTCGTTACGGTAAGCCTATAAGTTGACGTTGATTGAAGCTGCAACTTTGATATAAAGGCATTACGGGTACCTTTAAGGGTTTTCTGAAATACTCCGGTCGTTATAGGAAAATCCGATGAGCTTGTTGCTCCGGTAACATAGGCATTATAGTAGGAATCGAATGCTATTGCATAAGGTGTATCGCCAAAGGCATAAACAGTATTACCACTGCCGCCAAGATACGTTGAGTACACAAGCGCGGAGCCGTAGGGGTTAAGTTCTGTAACAAAGGCATTCTGCAATGTGCCTTTCATTTTATTCTGGTAAGCGTCAGATGTCACAGGAAAATCCGATGAGTGTGTGCTTCCGGTAACATAGGCATTGCCTGAGGGATCTATCGCTATGCCAATGCCGGCTTCTCCACCAGAACCGCCAAGATATGTAGAGTACAAAAGCGCAGTCCCCGTGGAGTTTAGTTTTGTTACAAAGACACTAAAAGAGCCTTTATATTTAATAGTAGTCTGAAATGCACCGGTTGTTACAGGGAAATCTGTTGCGCTTGTAATTCCGGCAATATACGCGTTGCCTGCCGTATCTACTTGTATGCCGTAGCCCGTTTCACCAAGACCGCCGGTGCTGCTTCCGCCAAGATATGTTGAATACGCAAGCGAGGGGTCAATGACTAATGCCTTAGTCTTGTCGTATCCGGCTACGTTGAAACTAACAAGATTGCCTTTGGTAACCCGATATTTGCCGTTGATTTCCTTCTTCACACCGTCTATTTCCTGATAAACAAGTGGCTTGTGCATAAGCATCTTACCGAACTTTGAGGCGATTACTAAGCTGCCGTCTTTGTCAACGCTAAGCCTTCTCGCCCCCACGGCAAATTTGTTCTGACGGATAAAACAAGTTCTCATGGGAAGTTGCAATGATTTCCAG
>NZ_JBJUSG010000107.1:0-4294 GCF_046044395.1 Candidatus Magnetominusculus dajiuhuensis
CTTTAGGACATTTCTACTTTGGTAGAATAGGACATTTCTATTTTGGTATTACACTACGGCCATAACCTTACTTTGTCTCTATCTCATTTCACATGTCAGGACATCTCACCTGCCGGTTTCGGTGATATTTTATACACTTGACAACTCTCTGTTTCCAGGTGCTAAGATAAATGGGGCTTTGTTCTTCAGGTAAGCTGGGCGATGGCGTAAATATATTACAAATGGGACAAGAAAAGGGGAGATTCGGGCTTGCTAATTTTTAAGATATGGAGGTAAAAATGACGAACAAATGGCCGGTATTGATAGCTCTCGTTACAGTTTTTATAATGGTGGCCTCATCTTTATCTTACTCCGGAGTGTCGGGATTGTGTGAAAACCTTACAGACACCGGCCTTGCCGGTGTCGCTATCAACGTTGTGAAAATGCCTGGCAACACGTTCAGGGCATACTACGAGGGAACCTCCGCGGGGAATATAGCTATGGTCTCGGCAACCTCAAAGGATGGTGTGTCATGGACAAAGGAGCAGGGGGTACGCTACACCGCCGTCGGAGATTCAATCGAGAAGTTCGCATCCAATCCCTGGGTGTTTATAACTAAGGACAACCGCTACAGAATGATCTACGAATGCAAAGATACTACGGACACAGACCCGAACTCTTCAACTGGTAACAGGCGCTTGTGCAGCGCCATCTCAACCGATGCCCTTAATTTTACACATGAGGGGCTTGTCATGGATGGTACCAGCGCAGACATTAATCCACAGACAGGAGGTTATTTCCTCAGCGTTCCATCTGGAATAAGAGATGGCAACGGTTCTCTGAAAATGGCGTTCGTCTCCGACGGTAGCAACATTCGTACTGCAACCTCAACTGACGACGGCCTGCATTGGACACGAGATAACGGCACCGCAATCGCACTAAAGACCGTAGACCCTGCCCTCTACAAGCTTAAAGACGGCAGGTACGCTATCATCTACAACGACTGGTCAAACCCCACCGTCAAATCCAGGCAGATTGGATTTTCTGCCTCTGCCGATGGTTTAACCTTTACCGCCGAAAGCACCCCTGTAGTAACCATGACCGGGGATTATGAAAACTCCGACCCCGAGGTTCTGATTATGCCCAATGGACAGCTCAGGCTTTATTTCAGTGCAGGGAGTTCCGCAGAGCTTAAAACGATCTACACATGCATTCTACCCCAACATTACTATCCGCATCCCGCCCGGGATTTTAACGGTGATGGAAAGAGCGATATTATTTGGCAGAACGCATCCACGGGTGCTGTCATCGCGTGGCTTATGAACGGCGCTGTGACTAAGAGTTCCGGTGTTATTGCCTCATCAATGGACTCCGCGTGGCAGATAAAAGGTGTGGGAGACTTCAACGGCGATGGAAAGGGCGATATACTGTGGCAGAACTCATCCACAGGCGCAGTTGTCGCGTGGCTGATGGACAATGCCACGATTAAGAGTTCCGGTGTTGTTGCCTCATCAATGGACTCCGCGTGGCAGATAAAGGGTGTGGGAGACTTCGACGGTGATGGAAAGAGCGATATACTGTGGCAGAACTCATCCACAGGCGCAGTTGTCGCGTGGCTGATGGACAATGCCACGATTAAGAGTACCGGTGTTGTTGCCTCATCAATGAACTCCGCCTGGCAGATAAAGGGTGTGGGAGACTTTGATGGCGATGGAAAGAGCGATATTATTTGGCAGAACGCATCCACAGGTGCCGTTTACGCGTGGCTTATGGACAATGCCACGGTTAAGAGTTCCGGTGTTGTTGCCTCATCAATGGACTCCGCGTGGCAGATAAAGGGTGTGGGAGACTTTGACGGCGATGGAAGCGGCGATATCATTTGGCAAAACTCCGCCACAGGCGCAGTTGTCGTATGGCTTATCAACGGCACCACGGTTAAAAGTTCCGGTGTTGTTGCCTCATCAATGGACTCCGCCTGGCAGATAAAGATGGTGGGAGATTTCGACGGCGATGGATATAGCGACATCATTTGGCAGAACGCATCCACAGGCGCCGTTTACGCGTGGCTTATGAACGGCACCGCGATTAAGAGTTCCAATCCTGTCTCTGCGTCGGTTGACTCCGTCTGGCAGATGAAATAAACGGGAGATTTCTAATTGTTCTTAATGACTCAGGTATCTCATTGTACTATTAACAGACTTTGACGACTACCGCTGACGATTGTTTATTAACAAATCAATGTATAATGTATTAAGGAGAGTAGGGATGAAATGGTTTATAGGAAAGATTTTGATTGTTTCACTGTCTGTTGCCCTATTGTTACATAGCAATGCCGTTGCTGGTACGGTTGTCCCGAAAAGGACAACGACACCATACTCTTTCTGGGGTGGTATGCACATTGACAATATTAATTCAATTATCAACCAGCTCCAGCTTACGACCTATTTGCAAACCAACAAGGTGAAAGCTTTGTACAATGATAACGCAACTTTTACCAAAGCGAAACAAGTCTATGAATCGTCTGTAAACGAACTGTTCGCCCTGGCCGCTACCACCGGTATCTCCATGAGCCGTGCCGAAAACGGGCCATTTGCATGGAACATTATCGAACCGGAAAAAGGCGTATACCATTTCGAGTTTCCGGACCTCGCCGTAAAGGCGGCACAAGCAAACGGTATCGCTCTGGTGGCAACGCTTTACCCTTTTGCATCATGGGACCATCCGAATTCAACGTCGGCGGCCAACGAACCTCTGGACTTTATATGGTGGGATTACATAACGGAATATCCTAACGACCTGAATGAGTACAAAAGTTTCGTCAAAGCGGTTGTTGACCGGTACAACGGAGACGGTGTAAACGATATGCCGGGGCTTACCCAGCCGGTTCTGTTCTATGAGATTGGCAACGAACCTGACAGCCCGTCTTTCAAGAGCGCTTTTAGTGACGGCTCAAAGTATTTTACAATCCTCAAGGCAACCTATGAAGCCATAAAAGAGGTCTGTCCCGACTGCAAGGTAGTCAATGGCGGTGCGCAGGACATATCCTCTAAAACTTTCTGGCAGACTTTTTTATCTCAGGGCGGCCTGAATTATTTGGATTATCTCAACTGGCACTACAATATGGACAGACAACAAGGCGGTGCCTCACAAAATTATATTACTTACGACGATACCATAGCCTTTTGGAAAAGCATTGAGTCCCAGGCTGGAAAATCCCTGCCTATGCTGGTTACGGAAATCGGCACATATGCAGGCACACCTCAGGGTATGTCAACTCAGTCGGAAGAATATCAGGCCGCCTATTACGTAAAGAGATTCACCGTTGGCCTTGCCAACGGTGTAACCACACTGTTTACCGATTTGGCCGAGGTGTGGAACAATGTGGACGGCTCTACATCGGTTATCGGCTCGTCTGCCATGTTCAACGCCAGCGATAAAACAAAAAAACACCTCTTCGTAGACTCGCTCCAAAAAATGGGCAGCCTGATAAACGGTTATATAAATATAAGCGCCATCTCCCCCAGCCAATATCTGTTTACCACTGCTACCGGTAAAAGGGTGCTTATAGCCTGGGGCAGCGGTGGCATCAGCGCCTTTAAGGGCAGCGTCAGGGTGGTAGACCTTTACGGCAACGAAATGAGTACCGACGCGTCAAGTGTAAGTTTGAACGACAACCCCGTCTTCATCGTGGAAGGAAGTGGTATTAATGCTAATCATGGCAGAGACTTCAACGGCGATGGAAAGAGCGATATCGTTTGGCAGAACTCATCAACTGGCACCGTTGCCGCATGGCTTATGGACAATGCCACCATTAAGAGTTCCGGTGTCGTGGCCACTTCGATGGACTCTGCCTGGCAGATAAAGGGTTTTGAAGACTTCAACGGCGATGGAAAGGGCGATATGCTATGGCAGAATTCAACTACAGGAGCGGTTGTCTTATGGCTTATGGACAATGCCACGATTAAAAGTTCCGGTGTCGTTGCCTCATCAATGGATCTTGCCTGGCAGATAAAGGGGGTGGGAGATTTTAATGGCGATGGCAAGGGCGATATACTCTGGCAGAATTCAACCACAGGAGCGGTTGCCGCATGGCTTATGGACAATGCCACCATTAAGAGTTCCGGTGTCGTGGCCACTTCAATGGACTCCGCATGGCAGATAAAGGGGGTGGGAGATTTTAATGGCGATGGGAAGAGTGATATCCTCTGGCAGAATAAATCAACGGGAGCGGTAGTCTTGTGGCTTATGGACAATGCCACGATTAAGAGTTCCGGTGTCGTGGCCACTTCAATGGACTCCGCATGGCAGATAAAGG
>NZ_JBJUSG010000107.1:4394-12314 GCF_046044395.1 Candidatus Magnetominusculus dajiuhuensis
CCGGTGTCGTGGCCACTTCAATGGACTCCGCATGGCAGATAAAGGGGGTGGGAGACCTTGACGGCGATGGATATAGCGACATCATTTGGCAGAACGCATCCACAGGTGCCGTTTACGTGTGGCTTATGAACGGCACCGCGATTAAGAGTTCCGGCGCTGTCTCCACGTCGGTTGCCTCCGTCTGGCAGATGAGATAAGCGGGAGATTTTCGCCATTAGGCCAATAAGAAAAAGTGATACAGAATATCCTGAAATATATATGGTATACTTGATTGGAGAATATCTGTAAAAGGAGGCCGTATGGACACCAATTACTATGTAAATAAGGCGTATGACATGGTTATTCTTTATGCACCAAAATTATTTTTGGCAGCCGCTGTTTTGATTATCGGCCTTTGGGTTATCAAGCTTATACATAAGACACTGCTTAGGGCAATGAGTCTGGGGAAATTGGAGCCGTCTTTGCAGTCGTTTTTGGGGAGTATATCAAGTATTATACTGAAGGTATTGCTGTTTATCAGTGTTGCCTCGATGATTGGGATAGCGACTACATCTTTCGTAGCTATTTTGGGAGCCGCGGGGTTGGCGGTCGGGCTTGCCTTACAAAATAATCTGGCTAATTTTGCGGGTGGCGTCCTTATTTTACTGTTTAAACCTTTTAAGGTGGGCGATGTAATTTCGGCGCAGGGGTTTACGGGCAAAGTAAGCGAAATCGGAATATTTCATGCCATTATCAAGATGCCGGACAATAGGACCATCATCATTCCAAACGGCCCGCTCTCTGGCGGGAGCATCACAAACTTCTCCACCGAACCCATGCGAAGACTTGACCTGACGTTTGGTGTTGCAGAAAACGGCGATATTAAAAACATTAAGACGCTCTTTCTCTCCATGTTTAGCGAAGACAGCCGTATCTTAAAATCGCCGCCACCGACGCTGAAGGTAACTGAAATATCGGAGGCCGCAATAAAACTGTCTGTCAATCTCTGGTGTAACGCGGCACATTACGCGGCTCTGAGCGATGAGCTACCGGAGACAAGCAGAGATGTATTCGCCGCCAAAGGTATGAAAATAACTTACCCGTAAAAAGTCTGCCCCGGCAGGGGAAGGTCTGCGCGGCAGGGGGTTGCTCAGAAATTGCTGCAATGAGTTGATAAAGTGTGGTTCAGTACATCTTAAACATATCATTATATACCCACAACAGCATTGCCACGTACATAAAAAATATCACAGACGACATCAACCATGTCAGGTGCCTCGGTTTAGCCGACCCTGCAAACCCGTCCATTCTTGTTGCCCCACTAGATGGATAGTCAACTCGTTCAACCTTATCAGGGCTTTCCACGTACCCAACGGAGGGGTTAAAGTAGTTTGACTCATCTGAAATAAATGACTCACCACACATGCCTTGCTTTCTCTCCAAATATCTCGCCTGAAAGTACCGCAGCCTCAACTTCATTTGATGCTTCATGGATGAGATTAACCAGTACACGCATATAAACTCACCAATAACGGCAAGAAATATCACCGACATGTAGGGTACGTGGGTATCCGCCATGCCGGAAGCGTAAGATAGCAACCCCATAGAAAACAATATGACACATAGATTCAAAGACAGGTATGCCAACTCACTCCACAGCAATCGGTTCTCAATTGAATGTATGCTCCTCATCAATAACAGGTGCTTATCACTGGTCACACCCTCAGCCCATCTGTCTCTTTTACCCTCTGCCTCTACGTTTTCAGCCACATTACCCTCCTAAGCCATTGTCTTATTCTCAATCGGTCATAGTAACTGTGTTATATCATAATTATTAATCATAGGGCAAGTGATGACTGCCAGCAATTGTAAAAAAACAGGGGGACTCTGGCAAAAGAACTAATCAGGGAAATACCTTGGGGGCATTTCCCCACATTCCGGCATCATCATGGCGCAGGGCAGTGATGGCCGGCAGATGCGTACATGGTCTCATGCGGTGTGGGCCTTAGGCAGTGTAACCTCAATTATAGTGCCAGAATCTTCGGATGTTTGCATAGAGATACTGCCATTTTGGGCCTCTGCCATCATGCGTGCCGAGTATGTGCCCAATCCGGTGCCGCCTTTTTTCCCCATAGTTACAAATTTATCGAAAAAATGAACACGAATGGACTCTGGTACCGCGCCGAGATTTTTTATGGCCAACTTGATGGTGTTGCCATCTCCTGACGCTGCGGTAACAAATACGGTGCTGCCTGTGGGGGCGGCCTCTGCCGCGTTTTTTATAAGATTGTGAAGCATTGAGTAACACAGCAACTCATCGCCAAGCGCGGTGAGTTGCTCTGCGCCCGTACTTTTCGTCGTTATCTTTATGTTTTTGGCCGTAAATCCAAGGCGTACCTCATCTGCCACCTTCTCTGTCAGCCGCAGAATATCCACTGGTTGTGCGTTTAGATGATAGCGTCCGGTCTCCATCTTATAAAGGTCTGTGGAGCGGTTCAGCATTGTAACCAGAGAGTAGGACAGGTCTTCTATTGTCTTTAGCTGCTCTGATGCCATGCTTTTGCCCTGCCCTACACTGCCGATTATACCTATGATAGCGGCCAGAGGGCTTTTCATGTCATGGCGAATGATGAGTTCTACATCGTCGCGGAGTCTGGCGTTGTCCATCATAGTGTCCAGTGTGTGTTTCAGTTCCTCATAACCGCGGTAAAAACGCAGAAAGCTGCGCACCCTTGCCTGCAAGGCGACCCTATCTATGGGCTTGGTAACATAGCCCACAGCGCCGGCCTCCAGCCCTTTGACTATGCTTTCAGGGTCATTCATCGCAGATAGAAATATGACGGGAATGCCCGAGGTTGCCTCGTTTGACTTCAGTATTTTTATGACCTCGAAACCGTCCATGCGCGGCATCTTGACATCCAGAAGTACAAGATCAGGTTTATCGGGCGACTCGCATATTTTGATTGCCAGCTGCCCGTTTATGGCAACCTTAACGCGGTACTCGGCTTGCAAAATATTTGAAATCAGCCCCAGGTTACCCGGTACGTCATCTACGACAAGCACGGTATAGGTCTTGTTATCGCTACTGATTGCCGAAGTTGCAGATGTCGGGTCAATAACCGGACTTATCTCTGCTTGTGCCGCGCTTTTGACCTGCCTTACAGTGCTGCGATTAAGAGTTCGTTTAATCTTCTCAGAAAGAGTCCCCAGAGAAAAAGGCTTTAGTATAAAGTCGCTCACCCCGGTTGCTATTGCCTTCTCTATCTGTTGCCGCCCAACCTCCGCGGTAATCATGATAAACGGAGTGAATTTGTGGTTGCTGTCCATGCGTACCCATTCAAGCAGCTCAAGGCCTGTCATTTGGGGCATGTTCAGGTCAGAGAGGATCATGTTGACGGGGTCGGTGCCCAATTTACGAATGGCTTCCTCTCCGTTTTGAGCCGTAAGGATTTTTGAAAAGCCAAGTGTTTTAAGGTTGCTGACAATAACCCCGCGCATCTCGACCATATCGTCCACGACGAGAAAAATCGGCTGGCTGTCTATAATCCCTCCCACTGCTTCCCTCTCCTGTATCTTTACACACAGTGCTTAACCTAACTTACCGTCAAGGTTAGTTTAGCATGGGGAGATGTTATTTGTCCAACCCCTTGAACGTCTTTAGGCCGGCTGGTGGTGGCTATATTTTATTCCCTGAAAAAATCCAGGAGCCTAAGGCGCGCGTTTATGAGGAGCTCTGGAGGGGACGGCCACTGTTCCATGATAATCATGCCGCTGAACCGGCGATTTATCATCCTTGCCGCGAATCCCCTCAGTCCGAGGGTGTTAGATTTTGAAGGGCCGCTAAACAGTGTCAGGTGGCTGTCAACATCTCCGAAGTTTTCGTGGGCGTGGATGTGTATTATCGGCACGTCATTCGATAATCTGTCAATATACCTAAGGAAATCGTTTCTGGTCTCGTGGAATATATTGGCGTGGCCAATATCAAGGCACATGCCCACGTGTTTGGCGGGAAGGGTTCTTAACATAGAAAATAACCGGTTAAAATCCGCAGGGCCTGTGATGGTAGTGTTTTCGATGGACAGCGTAATCCGCGCCTTTGCGGTGATGTCTATCAGGGGAAGCAGGGATTTCAGATAGTTCTCAAGTCCATGTTCTGTGAAAAGATGAATATTTATATTTGACGCCCCGACGTCACAGGCAAACTCCACGTGCTTAAAAAAGACATCTGAAAAGCCGTCTGATAAGGGGTCAGCATGGGCAGGGCAATGTACGGACAGAGCCAACCCGCGCTTGAGGGATTCTTCCCTGATGCGGCGTCTGTCCTGCGTTGTGGCATCCCCGATATCCCATCCCTGTCCCCATGATTTCTTGTCAGAGAACCACTCAAAGGCGTCAAAACCGTTGTTGAGCGCGAAGTCAAACGGCAGCTCATAGGGCTGCGCCGTGAAGGCGGTCTGATTGCCTATGCGAACATTTCTTTTATCAGTCATCCGGGAACCCTCCGTTATTATAGTCAGGGCAAACGCATTAGAAAAATTTGCCTATGCCTTCAGTCCAAAATATGGTTTCCTGGATTCCAGCTTCCGCTGGAATGACAGAAAAAGAGACGGGAATGACAAGAAAAGAGAACGAAAAGACAAATTCAGGTGTTCGTTTTGTTCTGCCTTGTCTGTCATTCCAGCGAAAGCTGGAATCCAGTCTATGAGATTCCTATTGTAATTTTCAAATGCGATCGCTCTGTTATTATAGTGGGGCGTTGCGATTTTTGGCAATCATATATGTTAGAATAGAGCGCCGTAACGGCTAAGGAGGTTTTTAGTATTATGTCTGACGACGTAAGGGTACGATTCGCGCCAAGCCCGACGGGGTATCTTCACATAGGTGGCGCAAGGACTGCGCTTTTTAATTATTTATTTGCAAGGCGTCACAATGGAAAATTTATCTTACGCATAGAGGACACTGACAGGAGCCGCTCAACAGACGAGTACATAGAGGCAATCATAGACGGCATGAAATGGCTGAATCTTGACCATGACGAGGGGCCTTTCAGGCAGACAGACCGCACGGAGCTGTACCGCCAATATGTCAACCGCCTTCTTGAGGAAGGTAGGGCGTACTACTGTTATTGCTCGGCTGAGGAGCTGGAATCAAAGAGAAAACTTGCCACCGCTGCCGGTAAGCCCCCCAGATACGACGGCACGTGCAGGGATTTGAAAAACCCGGAGGCAGAGATTAAACCAGTCGTCAGGTTTAAAATGCCCCAGTATGGCAGCACCATGGTGGATGATTTAATAAAGGGAAAGATAGTTTATGAAAATTCAGTGTTTGATGATATTATAATAATGCGTTCTGATGACACGCCGACATACAATTTCGTAGTCGTGGTGGACGATATTGAGATGGGCATAACACACATCATCAGAGGGGATGACCACTTAAACAATACTCCAAAGCAGATGCACATATATGAGGCATTTGGAAAAACACCCCCTAAGTTTGCCCACCTGCCGATGATTCTCGGTTCTGACAAGGCGCGCCTCAGCAAACGCCACGGGGCTACGTCTGTTCAGGCATACAGGGAGATGGGCTACCTACCCGATGCGCTGCTGAATTATCTTGTGCGGCTCGGTTGGTCGCACTCTGACCAGGAGATATTTTCGAAGGCCGAGTTGATAGAGAAATTCTCATTGGAGCATGTCGGCTCCTCCGCCTCGGTATTCAATCCGGAGAAACTACTGTGGATGAACGGGGAATATATTAAGGCCGCGTCACCAGAGGGGTTAATTCCATTATTAGCACCATTTTTGGGGTCGGTTGATTTGGTGGATAAACAATGGCTTGCAAGGGCGATAGTGACCCTTCAGGAGCGATCGAGAACCATTGTTGAGTTGGCAAATTCGATGCACTATTACATAGAAGAGGACGTTGTAATAGACGAAAAGGCGGGAAAGAAATTCCTTACCAACGAGACAAAACCCTACCTTACCGCGTTAATAGAAAGGCTCACCGCCCTTGAGGATTTCACCGTGAAACAGATAGAGGTGGTGTTTATGGGCCTGCTTGATGAGTTTAACGTCCAGCTTGGCAAAATCGCCCAGCCGACGAGGGTCGCCATTACGGGAAACACCGTAAGTCCCGGCATCTTTGAGGTCATTGAGCTGGTTGGCAAGGACCGGACGATTAAAAGGCTTCAGAAGGCGCTGGCGAAAATTTAAATTAACTGAAACAGGACATTTCTATTTTGCTCTGACACACCCTGTTTGTAGTCCTTGACAACAGCGTTTTGATAGTGTTATTTTTTTCGTGCTTGAGCTACGTAAGTGGCAGTGGCTAAAACTATGGATATGAAAGACAACGTTAAAGCCGGGCGGTCATCGTCCCTGATTTATTATGCGCTGCTTGTTCTGCTGGCTGTTGCTATTGGCATATATGTGTTTGTCAATAAACCGCCTGTTGATATTAAGGTAACGAACGCCTTCGTTTATGCTTTGTTTTTTTATGGTATTTTTAAAATAGCCGATTACTTTTTCAGTACGCTATATATCGAAAGGGCAAAGATTGCCGTTCCCAAACTAATCCATGACATCGTCACCGCGGTAATTTATGCCATAGCCCTGTTTGCAATCCTGAAAATACAGTTTGGCATTGATTTAACCCCTATAATAACGACCTCGGCGGTGTTTTCTATGGTCATAGGTCTTGCGCTTCAGGACACGCTGACCAATCTTATCGCGGGTGTGGTGCTGCACATAGAAACCCCTTTCAGAATCAACGACTGGATACGCGTAAAAGAGACAGATGGCAAGGTCGTCGAGATAAACTGGCGCACGACTAAGCTGCTCACGCGCACTAACGATTATCTGGTCATTCCAAACGGCAATATCATAAAAGATACGATTCTCAGCGTAAACTATCCCACACCGAGTCAGATTATGAGCCTCTTCGTAGGTGTGGACTACGATACGCCTCCAAACAAGGTAAAGCAGGTTATCGCATCTGTCTGCCTGAAGACTTGTGAAGTGAAAGGCCATCCACCGGAGGTACGGGTGGTAAAATATAATGACTCTTCCATTGAATATGAGCTTAGGGTCTGGATTAACGACTATGGACTCAAACCCCACATCGCCAACATCCTGATGACTAAACTCTGGTACGCCTTCAAAAGAGAGAACATCAGGATACCATTCCCCGTCAGAGATGTTTACTGTCATCCAGTAACCGGCGTTGACAGCAGTGACGAGTTCGAACAGAATTACTCAGCCGTGCAGCGAATAGAGTTTTTCTCGGTCTTCCCTGAAAATGTACAAAAGGAAATCGCCTCGCAGCTTGTCCAAAAGTATTTCGGCAAGGGTGAAAGTATCTTTGAAGAGGGTGACGAAGGGGACTCCTTCTATGTCATCAGAAGGGGCAGGGTCTCTGTAACGGTAGGCGGTAACGAGGTGGCCGTTCTGAAACGGGGGGATTTTTTCGGAGAGATATCTCTTTTTACCGGCGGTATAAGGACTGCGAGTGTGACGGCAAAAGATGACGCATTACTCCTTGTCCTTGATAAGGAGGGTTTTTCCAATGTAATAATGGACAATCCGAGCGCTGTGGAGTCAATCAGCGCAATTATCACGCGCAGGGAAATCGAAAATGAGCAACTGGCCCGAAAAATGAGCGAACAGGCGCTGTCCGAAGAGCAGCTCAACGCCCATTTTGCAAACAAGAAGACGAAGATGTTCTGTAAAATCAAGGAATTTTTTAACCTGACATAAGGCCGCCTTTTTTCCCTTATTATTCTATTACGTAAGCCGCGGGTAAATGAATAACCTACCCAATAATAGACAAAAGAATCCTGATTGTCTGATTTCTGGCAATTATACGTTTATACTAAGTTGCGTTCGTATGAGTAATTTTGTCATTCCTGCGAAACATACATGAATAGAGTCAATCTTCGCC
>NZ_JBJUSG010000108.1:0-12301 GCF_046044395.1 Candidatus Magnetominusculus dajiuhuensis
TAGGACATTTCTATTTTGGTAAGAATAGGACATTTCTACTTTGGTACGACATTGTTTCCTCATTGTTGTTGACATTGCTCTTATCCACAAGATACAATACCCGCATAACCTATGCCGCATATAGAAAAAATATATCATTTTCTATATCACATGGACACGACATCTCTCTGTAACCTTGTAGACGATATTAGGGGCGGGACTGAAATTCACCTGTCTCAGCTTAATGCCGTTTTAACAATGGCGGAGGATATTGGGTGGAGCCGTAGTGAGTTGCTGACAGTTGTTAAGAATATGTTAAGAACTCGTAGTCAGTAAGGTAGGACAAGGCGGAACGCTATGTATTTATCCCTGCATTTACAGAGATGTTTAAATATCTTACATAAATTCTAATTTTATTTGCTCAAGAGATCGGTATGATAGTAAATATGGAAATCTTGGACAGTAGTTTTTAACTTAACGAAGTGAAAAACATGAAATATGTGATAACGTTATCGTGCATTGAAGACGGAAAGGTAGAGAAGAGATACTTGTATCCAAACAGCGGTGGCTCCACTCTGAAACAACGAACAGATTATCGAAAGCATTTTTCACGAGTACAATGGCCGAAGCGCAAAGAGACGCATGGTGGTATGATGGCGATAGATGGAGCATGGAGATTGAAGAAATCGATATTAATCAATACAGTTTTTTTGGTGTTCCGGTGTCTGGTTTTCTGTTTGTTGATTTTACAATGGAGACAGGAGACACCACATCAAACGGGGAAGACTCAGGATGATTCATTTGTTATAGAAATCTTCTCACTTCTATGAACGCATTTGGTATCATATCAACGCACTGCCCCAACTCTGCCACCCTCCCCCAACACGTTGCATATTACAGCACAATATGATAATCTAAAGCAGTGAAAGGTTTACAAAATAATGAGATATTATAGGTGGGCTATTGAATAAAACCGATGTCTTGTTTATCCATCCCGGCAATCATCGAAAAACGTATCAAGACCTTTCAGGCGAATACACCGCAACAGCTACCCCCGCGTGGACGTTGCTGAATGCCCAATATATAAGGGAGGCGGGGTTCTCTACAAGGCTCTATGATGTAAACGTTGAAGGATGGGACGACAATACCGCAAGTGCGCTGCTCAGTGATTACAACCCCGAATTAATCGTCATGATGGTCTATGGGCATAATCCATCGGCGTCAACTCAGACTATGCCCGCCGCTGGCAGGATTGCAGGGGATATAAAGAGGGCAAACGACGCGGTGCCATTGGCTATGGGTGGTATGCACCCCTCGGCACTGCCAGAGCGTACGATTACAGAAGAGGCGGTGGACTTCGTAATCATCGGCGAAGGCCCTCATACTATTAAGGGGCTGGTAAACTGCCTCAAAGGCAGGGGCGGCTTGCAAGATATAAAAGGACTTTGTTATAAGGGCGGCGGTGCGGGGGTAATAGTGAATCCTATTGCGGATATTATAGAAGACCTGGACGCGCAGCTTACTGGTTACGCGTGGGATTTGCTCCCGCCGTTAACAAACTACAGGGCGCACAATATGCACTGCTTTCAGGATTTTGAAGGCAGCGTGCGAGACGATTTTTCAGACGTCAGGTCGCCCTACGTGGCTATGAACACGTCTCTGGGCTGCCCGTATAACTGCACCTTTTGCTGTATCAATTCTGTGTTTGGAAGGCCCGGTATCAGGTATTGGCCACTGGATACGGTTTTCTCATGGATTGATGAGCTTGTAATAAAGCATAAGGTAAGAAATATCAGGCTTGATGATGAGCTGTTTATCTTGTCGGCAGAGCGCGTGGAGAGATTCTGCGACATGATGATTGAACGCGGGCACGACGTAAACCTTTGGGTATATGGCAGGGTTGACACGATTGAGGAGCGGTTGTTAAAGAAGATGAAACACGCCGGAATAAACTGGATTTGTCTGGGCATAGAATCAGCCAGCGAGGGCGTAAGAAAAGACGTCAACAAGAAGATTCGCAAAGACATAAAGACAGTTGTCAGTATGATTCAGGCCAATGATATATATGTGCTGGGGAATTTTATGTTCGGCCTGCCGGAGGATAACATCAGCACGATGGAGGAGACACTGCGGCTTGCGACTGAGTTAAACTGCGAGTTTGCAAATTTCTATTCTGTAATGGCATACCCCGGTTCGGAGTTATACAATAAGACCGCCAAAGAACACCTGCCCGAGACATTGAACGGGTATGCACAGCTTGGGTATGATACGAAACCCCTGCCGACTAAGTATTTAACTTCCGCCGAGGTTCTGAGGTTCAGGGATGAGGCGTTTTATACATATCATGCAAACCCCTTGTATCTGGACATGGCACAAAGACGATTCGGCGGCAAGGTAAGAAGACATATTGAGAAGATGCTCGGATGTAAGATCAAGAGGAAGCTGTTAGGCGATTAATTTTAGGCTATTAAACAAGGAGATTTTATTGAGCGGCTCGGCGGTCAGTTTAAAAAACAAGTCGTACGAACTTAGAAAAAGGGTGCTTGATATGTGCGTAAAGGCAGGGACGGGACATGTGACATCGTCTCTGTCAAGTGTTGATATAATGGTTGCCTTGTACTACGGGGGCATCCTCAAATATGACCCTGAAAACCCGCAATGGAGTGGCAGAGACAGGTTTATTCTAAGCAAGGGGCAGGCAAGCCCGCTCCTCTACGCGGTGCTTGCCGACACAGGTTTTTTTGACCTCCCGGAGCTTGACAGGTTTGCCCAGCCTGATGGTATGTTTGGTGTTCACCTGCAGTGGGATGTGCCGGGCGTGGAGCTGACCTCGGGGTCGCTGGGGCATGGTTTTGGAGTGGCCGCCGGCATTGCCCTGGGTGCCTTGATGGACAAGGACCTCTTTATGGTGTTTACGCTTTTGGGTGACGGCGAGTGTTATGAAGGCTCAATATGGGAGAGCGCAATGTTTGCGGCGCACAATAAATTAAACAATCTGGTTGCTATTGTGGACAGGAATTACCTCTGCGTTACAGATTTTACAGAAAACATAATTGCGCTTGAGCCGATGGAAGACAAATGGAGGGCATGTGGCTGGAATGTCAAACGGGTAAATGGGCACTCAATAAAGGATATAGTTGAGGCTCTTGCCTATGTGCGCTGCCGACGGTCACATAAACCCCTCGTGCTGATAGCCGACACCGTGAAGGGCGAAGGGATTGAGTGCCTTACAAATAATCCCATATGGCACGGCCAGGCCCCTAAGGGCAAAGACGCCGAAATGGCGAGGGTGTGCTTATTGACGAGGCAAGGCGATGAATAACATAGCGCAAAGAGACTCCTTCTGGAACAAGATATATGAGATAGCCGCGACAGACCGCAACGTGGTATTGATTTCGGCGGATATGGGGGCACCGTCCCTTGATAAATTCAGAAAAGACTTACCGGCGCAGTTTGTAAACGCTGGGATAGCCGAGCAAAATGCCGTCCTCATCGGTGCCGGCCTTGCGCTCAAGGGAAAAAAGGTATATCTCTATGCGATAGCCCCGTTTATTACGCTTAGGTGTCTTGAGCAAATCAGGGTCGAGTGTTCAATCATGACAATCCCCATGGCCATAGCGGGGGTTGGGGCGGGGATGAGCTATGAGGATTCCGGGCCGACGCACCATGTGCTTGAAGACATTGCCATAATGCGCTCAATGCCAAACATAACTATACACAATATCACTGACAGTGTTATGGCAGAAGCGGTTGCGGGGATGTCCTATAATATAAAAAACACCACCTACGTCAGGATTGACAGAGAGGTCTTTCCTGATATATATGCCCCTGATACAGATTTTACGGCGGGTGCGGCGGTTGTTAAGACGGGAAAGGACTTTTATCTGGTTTCAACGGGTTGCATGACACATGCCGCGCTGCAAGTGGCAAAGCGTCTTGAGGAAAGAAATATCCACACAGGAGTAATAGACATATATACGTTCCCAATAAATGAGGAATTCTTAATAGACGCACTCAAGGGGGTAAAGAAGATTGTCAGCCTGGAGGAGCACTTTTTGCCGGGCGGGCTTGGCAGCGCCCTTGGCGAGATAATCATAGATAACGACCTGCCTGTTAAACTCAGGCGTTTAGGCATCGGGCATGACAAGGGGTTTTGTTACAAGTACGGTGGCAGAGAAATCATCAGAGAGTACTATGGGTTAGACAAGGGAAGTCTCGAAAAAAAAGTTGAGGAGTTTCTGAAAAACTGATGGCGGCTGAGGCATTTATTAAAGATAAGGAGGTCATTTTAAGTGAAAGTAGCGCTGTTAATACCGACGTTTAATGAAATCGTGGGGTTAAGGCAGATAATGCCTAAGATCAATAGGGAGTGGGTTGACGAGATAGTATTTGTTGACGGCAACTCTACGGACGGTTCAATTGAATATATCAGAGAAAATAATTACACGTTGTATTTGGAAAAGGTGCCAGGCGTGCGCCGTGCCATGATAGATGCAATTAACACTATTGAAAGCGATGTTATCATCACATTTAGTCCTGATGGCAATTGTATCCCTGAGCTGATACCGAAACTGGTCGAAAAGATGAGAGAGGGCTACGACATGGTCATCGTATCCAGATACGGCGATGGGGCTAAGAGCTATGATGACAACATCGTCACGGGTTTTGGCAACTGGTTTTTCACGAGAACTGTAAACTTCCTCTATGGCGGCACATATACCGATGTCATGGGGATATATCGTGCGTATAAAAAGGAACTGGTAAGCAGCCTTGATTTGGATAAGGAGATAACATACACAACGCCAGAGAAATTATTCAGGACGAGGCTTTTTTGGGAGCCTATACTATCAACCCGTGCGGCAAAGAGAAAATTAAAAATCACAGAGATAGCCGGTGATGAGCCAAAGAGAATCGGCGGCGAGGCAAAACTCCAGACAATTAAATGGGGGGCGGCATACCTGTACCAGGTTCTAAGGGAAAAGGTATGGTGGCGGTAAAAGGGGCAATGGACTTCGCCCGCGTTATTGTAAATAATTACATAAAAAACGCGGCCTGAGGGGATAATAAACCTGATTTACGTCTCAACATCAGCGATTAACTCAGCAAGTACCATTGAGTGCGTGAGGCGGTGCGCCCAGTTCACAAAAAACATTGAACTCAGCGGCGGGTGCGACTACGAAGATGGCCTGACAGCGAAACTCGTTGAGATAAAAAGGCAGAGGGGATTAAACTTCCTCCTGCACGGCTACTTCCCCCCTCCCCCAACTGGACACTTTATAATGAACTTCGCCGAAAACAGCGACAGAACCAGCGCGTTTATAAAAGAGGCGGCTGCCTGTATCAGGGTGCTTGAGATTCCATACTATTCGGTACACTCGGGGTTTAAGAAATCATTCAGCCTCAAAAAAGAAATCCTCATTGATTTATATGATAAGAACACATTCACAGTTGAAGACATCGGGCAGTCAGCGTCATATTTCAAAATGGAGTATCCAGATATAAGGCTTGCGCTGGAGAATCTCTACCCAAATCCAGACAGACACTGTTGTTTTATGATACACATTGAAGAGATAACGGGGATGCTTGATAGATTTCCCGGCATATATCTACTGTTAGACTTAGGGCATTTAAAAATTTCCTCGCACCTTACGGGATTTAATTACGCTGCCGCGGTTGAGCTGCTGTTCAGGCAATACGCGCATAGAATCCTGGAGCTGCATCTCTCAGAAAACGACGGCCTGACAGACAGACACTGGCCAATACGCGGTGACAGCGTTCAATACGATATAGTAAGGCAGTATGCAGATGTGATAAATGAACGGGGAATAAACGTGGTAATTGAGACAAGGAATTCTGATTTTGAGGCAGTGAAGGAATGTTTTTTGTTGATAAACGGGCTTTTGCGTTAACGATGAGGATATGTTAAAATAGACAATAGGAAAATTTATAAATCTATCAAATTAGAAGTAATTTTACAGGGGGATAAACCTGATGAAACTTAGGATAATAGTCGAACCGGATGAGGATGTCTATGTTGCGTATTGCCCTGAACTGCCGGGATGTGTTACCTACGGAAGCACATTTGAAGAGGCCCGTGAGAATTTCATTGAAGCCCTTGAATTATACCTGAGACCTTCAGAGGAACAAGTACCATTTGATGCGAAAGTCTATGAGGTTATGGTGTAGTGGGCCAAAGACAGCTCCGCGTTACGGCTGATGAGATAATAAGGGTGTTACGCTCAATAGGATTTATAAAGATAGACCAGTCGGGAAGCCATCAAAAGTGGAGACACCCTTCAACAAGAAAGCAAACGATAATACCCTACCATAGCGGAGATATAATAAGGCCAAAGACCTTCAAAAAAATACTTGAAGGGGCAGGACTAAGCATTGATGATTTTATAAAAATCAGAATGAAGTAATAGCAGAGAGGAACAAAAGGACGATAAACGTGGTAATAGAGACGCGCAATTGCGATTTTTAGGCAGTGAAGGAGTGTTTTTTAACACTTTCGTATCTTCTGCCACCTTTTTCGTGAAATGCAGAAACACACACTGGTGTCAACTTTTTCCAGCTTACCTCCTATTTGACATAAGAGATTCTAAATCGTATAATAGCGATTCGTGACTTTAGTTAAACAAGCTCATCGCTAAATACTTAAAGGAGGCATTACAAGCAGATATGCGTAACAAGAAATTTACCAGTTTCAAGACAAAAATATTCTTTGCGATTGTTTTAATAATGTGTTTATTCGGAATAGTTCTAACTGCAGACGACTATTGGAAAGGCAAAAATAGGGTTATTAATAGCGCTATGGAATCAATTGAAATATTCGAAAAAGTATATAGCAGCGAGTTACGGGCAAGGAAACAGGATTTGTCCATGTCTCTTGAGATATTTTTGCTAAACCGTGAAATACAAACAGCATTTGCCAACGGTGATAGATTGGCACTTAATAATCTTACACTGGACTTTTTTAAAAACAAGCTCAAACCTGAATATGGAGTCAAACAATTTCAATTTCACAAGCCCCCTGCCATAAGCTTCTTTCGTGTTCATAAGCCTGAAAAACATGGTGATGACTTATCCGCCTTCAGGCAAACAGTTGTTGCCGTCAACAGTACAAAGAAATCAGTAGCCGGTCTTGAGGCAGGCCGTGAAGGGCTTGGCCTTAGAATTGTCTATCCGGTTATAGTTGACGGTAGCCACGTTGGAAGTGTAGAGTTCGGAGGGGATATAGATTCGATTCTTGAGACTGCGCGACAAATAACCTCAGCGGATTATGCAGTGGGTGCGAAAAGCTCTATTTTTACCAAGTCTAAGAGATTTGAGGACAAAGCAAAAGATTTAGAAAAAGACGGCCTCACTTTTTTTCTTTATTCGGATGCTCGCATAAGAGACCTTGTTATGAGGCTTGATTTGAAGAAAGAAGGTCAAATCACTGCTTTAGGGGATAAGTCGGTTTTTTTTAAGCGGGTTGCCTTTAAAGACTACTCTGGAAACAATATTGGGGACATCCTGGTAATAAAAGATGTGACGGAAATGGTTTCAGGTACGCATAGGGCGATGATATATCATGCGCTGTTTACTATTATATCAATGGCTGTCATAGTTATAATCCTGTATATTTCAATAGTTAAGACATTTATAAAGCCTCTTACCGAGGCCCTGAAGGCCACAGATAAACTGGCCGGTGGAGACCTTGCAATTGAAATCACTACCGCTAATAACGACGAAGTCGGGCTGCTTATGGAGTCAATGGATAACATGGTGAATAAACTTAACGTGGCTATTACAGATGTACAGATGGCGTCGCATAACGTATCCAATGCCAGCAAGAAGTTAAATGAATCATCTATTGCTATTAAACACCAAATAACGGAACAGTCCAACAGGACTTCCGGTATCATGGATTCAACAAACGAACTATCAGCAACCGCAGGTCAAATCGGCGTAAGTGCCGCAGAAATAGCGGCCTCGGCATCCGACGCGCTTAGGGTAGCCACAAATGGTAAAGCGATAGTAAATGACACAGTCAAAGAAGTCCATGGCATTGAGGCCACGGTTATGGAATCCGCCGGGATAATGGCAACGTTGGGCGAGAAGTCGAAACAAATCGGGGAGATAATCAGAGTTATAAACGATATTGCCGACCAGACAAATCTATTAGCTCTGAATGCCGCAATAGAGGCGGCAAGGGCGGGGGAACAGGGCCGGGGGTTTGCTGTCGTAGCTGACGAGGTCAGGAAGCTGGCGGAAAAAACCTCCAAGGCTACCACTGAAATCGGCGACATGATTGGGGCGATTCAGACCGAGACCGAAATGGCGGTTGATTCGATGAAAGACAGCCTGACACGTATTGAGGCCGGAGTGAATCTGTCGAAGGACTCCGGCACTTCGCTAAACAATATCGTTGAGAGTGTAAACGATTTAAGGGACAAGGTGAATCAAATTCTTAACTCTGCAGAGCGTATGACATCGATTTCCGAAACAATGATAAACGATATAGGACAGATTTTCGAAATATCAAATATGACCGGCAACATGTCGCATGAACTGGGCACGGCGTCAGATAATTTAGAGGAACTCTCTACGGCGCTTAACACCGTTGCAGGCCAGTTTAGATTAAAAGATAGGCTCATAAATAATGATAAAGAGCCATATCAAAAAAAATTGGGATTATTGTAAACATTTAATAGACTGCTCAGCAAACTGTATTAACCCAAAGCACGGTAATTTTGTTCTAACGAATAAACCAAGTTTTCATGGGAAGTTGCAATGATTTCCAGACTGTTCTTTTTTTTGTCTGTCATTCCGGCTTGTCCGGAATCTATCCTTATACCTCAGAATGGGCAAAATCATCATGAAACAACCATTTAAGGGACGATTCCGGACAACAGACCGTGTCACAATTACGTGAAATAATTCGTATTGAATTATCGATAATTATTGTCGAAAAGTTATTCCAAGTTGCAGACAAGAGACTGTACAACAAACCGTGTCATTCCTGCGAAAGCAGGAATCCAGGAACACCGTTGCACTGTGTGATGATATTTTTCAATAAGTTACATTATTCATCGGAACTTCCATTTATTATTATGTTGTTCCATGCTTAAAACAACTGGATTCCTGCTTTCGCAGGAATGACAGACTAAATAATATACAATCTTTGACCTCATTTCGGTATTAGAAAAAAGTTATATGTCGAAATGCCAATACAGATAGACATATAACTATGTGTGTTACATGTTTTGATTTTTTTTGTAAAAAATAATTATGACACAGTCTGCAAGCCGGAATGACGGAAAGGGACAAGAATGACAACAATCTAAGCAACTACACTTACTTATGATGGAGAACAAATTTACCGTGGGATACTCACGCACTCTGGCCGTTCATTGACAATTGCCCCTAAATCCGATATAGAGAAGTGAAAAGATGAGAAAACACTCGTAATTTAAGAGTTTAGGATGATATGCCATAACACCTGAAAGGTGAAATAAAAAAACCCATCCTTCGACAGGCTCATGCTAAAATGAAGTCATAGAAGTAAAAAGATCTCTTCAACAATTGAATCATCCTGAGCTTGTCGAAGGATTTCCGATTTCTGGGGAAAAGGTGTACATTCCTATATCGGAGATTGGGATTGCGGGGCTTGTTGTAAGAAAGTTGTTGGATTATATATAATCAGGGGGAGTTGTTAATCTATTTGACAGAGGTATTGAGATGGTTAAAAATGATAAGTGGATAAAGAAGATGGCGGAAAAGGGTATGATAGCGCCTTATAGCTTTGAGCAGGTGAGCAAGGGTGTCGTATCCTTCGGCGTTAGTTCCTACGGCTATGACATGCGAATTGCCGACGAGTTTAAAATTTTTACTAACATCAACACGACTATTGTTGACCCGAAAACCTTTGACCCGAAAAGTTTCGTGGATTTCAGGGGCGATGCCTGTATTATCCCCCCGAACTCATTCGCGCTGGCGTCCTCTGTGGAATATCTTAAGATTCCCCGCGACGTTCTTGTCATTTGTCTGGGTAAGTCAACATACGCCCGATGCGGTATTGTCGTTAACGTCACCCCGCTTGAGCCTGAATGGGAAGGACACGTTACTATTGAAGTCTCAAACACTACCCCTCTGCCCGCGAAGATTTACGCAAACGAGGGAATCGCCCAACTCATCTTCCTTGCCGCCGAGGAGACCTGCGAGGTCTCATATAAAGACAAGACAGGTAAATATCAGTCGCAGACAGGTATTACGCTGCCCAAGATTTAGGACGGCCGCACGCTTGATTAATCATTGAGGCTCAGGGATTATCCCCGTTGAAAGATATAATGTGCCCTGATAAAGACACATTTAAGGCCGGTTGCGTTGAAAGTGGCCGGATTGCCCCCGTGTATAAGGAAATCCCCTATTGCCGCCCCGCCGATTACTATGATGTGTTAAAAAATAAGAACTCGTTTCTCCTTGAAAGCATCAAAGGCCCGTTTAATATTGCAAGATATTCCTATATAGGGTTCGATCCATATTTAATATTAACGGCGCGCGACGGGGTTGTCGAGGTTTCAACTGTATCGTCTGCCACGAATACACCCATCAAGGCAGGCAGGAGCGTCTCTATCAAAAGTCCGCTGTCACGGCTGCGGGAACTTGTCGGCGCATATCCTCAGCAACTCTCACCGGGTCTGCCGCCATTTCAGGGCGGGGCAGCCGGTTTTATTAGTTACGACTTCGTGAGGTATTTTGAGGATATTCCAGATGCGGCCGTTGATGATGACTTAGAAATCCCCACGGCACACTTCTTTATGATTGATAAACTGCTCGCGTTTGACCACAAAGAAAAAAAGGCATGGTTTGTCGTGTGCCCCGCGGCGCGGGAGACAAAATTCGGCTTTAACGGCGTCGGCGCAAACTGGCAGGATTACTATGAACAAGCCGCCGAAACTATCAACGGCTATTGCGCCGTACTAAGAGGCGTAAGAAGCGCCACCGGCAAGGCCAACGAATTGATTGAGCACGGTAACGTGGAAATTCTCTATAACATGACAAAGGCCCAGTACATGGCAATCGTCAGGCGCGCGCTTGAGTACATCAGGGCGGGTGATATCTTTCAGGCGAATCTGTCTCAGCGCCTCTGTGCCGAAATAAAGACCACCTCCCCGTGGGCAATTTATAAGGTGCTGTCACAGATAAACCCATCGCCGTTTGCCTGTTATTTCGACTTTGGCGATTATCATATTGTAAGCTCGTCGCCTGAGCGTCTCGTCAGCGTGGAAATGAAAAACGACTCAACCGGCATGTATAAATCAGTGGAGACGAGGCCAATCGCGGGGACAAGGCCGCGGGGCAGGGACACACACGAGGACGAGTTGATGAGGGCAGAGCTTCTGTTAAATGAAAAGGAGCGAGCCGAGCATATCATGCTCATTGACCTTGAAAGAAATGACCTTGGCAGGGTCTGTGAATATGCCACAATTGGCGTTGACGAGCTGATGATTACCGAGGAGTACTCACATGTTATCCACATAGTATCTAACATCAGGGGGCGGCTCAAAGAGGGCAAGGACTGCTTTGACGTAATCAGGGCAACATTCCCCGGCGGGACAATAACGGGTGTGCCTAAGGTCAGGTGCATGGAGATAATCAACGAGCTTGAGCCGGTTGCCAGAGGGCCATATACGGGTTCGGCGGGTTATGTGGGGTTTTCATCGAACATGGATCTAAACATCATAATACGCACGTTTGTCATAAAGGGCGGCATGGCATACGTCCAGGCGGGTGCGGGAATCGTCGCGGATTCCGACCCTGAACGGGAATATTTCGAGACGCTGAAAAAGGCCGAGGCCCTGATAAGGACGATAAAGGTGGCAGCCCGTTAAAATTGGGGGATGGTGTAAATTAGGGGATAGTGGCGGCAATCCCGCATTTGCCGGTTTGAGTTATCAGATATAAACATTCACATTACACAACTTCCCGCATTGGACGAGTACATGGAACAGGGAGTTTGCGCCCTTCCGCGTCGAAATGATGGATAACATCCTCTACGACCTCACATAACTCACTGTATAGTTTTACAGGGTCGCCACCGTGTATGCCCGTTATCAGGTCAGGACACTTTCCTATATATACCTGGTCTTCCTCACTCCATTCAACCCATTTATGGTACCGATCAGCTTTTTTCATTTCTTCACCACGACAAGCTCCCTGATTTTCCCCGGCATTGTTTAATTATAACATATGTTTGAGCTGATTGCAATTTGAGTTATTGTCCCAAGCTCCGATATAGAAATTTGCACCTATTGATAAAAGGGTTTTTGAAAGC